>NZ_JBSGJR010000029.1:0-28288 GCF_053605645.1 Micromonospora sp. NPDC003776 | reverse complement strand
ACCGTCGACGGGTTGAAGGAGGCGGTGGCGCCGCTCGGCAGGCCGCTCGCGGAGAGGCTGACCGACTGCGCCGACCCGTTGGTGGTGGCGGTGGCGACGGTGGTGGAGACCGAGCCGCCCGCGGTCACCGAGCCGGAGGTCGGCGAGAGCGAGACGGAGAAGTCGTTACCGGTCGAGCCGCAGGGCGCGTCGGAGCCGGCCACGTTCACCGCGGTCCACGCCGCCTGCACGGTCTTGTACTCGGTGGAGCAGTTCCCGTACAGGTCCGTCGCCGCCTTGAGGGTGTACGCCCGGGCGGTGTTCGACGGGGTGGTGGTGTTCACGTACGAGGTGTTGGAGGTGAAGTACAGGTCGAGCGCCCGGTACCAGATCTTCTCCGCCTTGGCGCGGCCGATGCCCACCACGGCCGGCGCCGAGCCGCAGACCGGCGAGGTGCCGTACGAGGTGGCGCCGGTGCCCTCGGCGAGGTTGAAGAAGAAGTGGTTCGCCACGCCGGACGAGTAGTGCACGTCCTTGTTCTTGGTGCTGGTGCTCCAGCAGGAGTCGGACGAGCCGTCCAGCGACGGGTTGTACATGTAGCGCAGCGGCGTACCGTTGCCGTTGATGTTGATCTTCTCACCGACCTGGTAGTCGCCCGGGTCGGCCGGCGCGGCGGCGTAGAACTCCACCATGTTGCCGAAGATGTCGCTGGTGGCCTCGTTGAGGCCGCCCGACTCACCGGAGTAGACCAGGCCGGCGAGCGCCTCGGTGACGCCGTGGCTCATCTCGTGGCCGGCCACGTCGAGCGAGACCAGCGGACGGGAGTTGCTGGAGCCGTCGCCGTAGGTCATCTGGGAGCCGTCCCAGAAGGCGTTGACGTAGTTGCTGCCGTAGTGCACCCGGCTCGGCACGCCGGTGCCGTTGCCGAAGATGCCGTTGCGGCCGTGCACGTTCTTGAAGTAGTCGAAGGTCTTCGCCGCGCCGAAGTGGGCGTCGACGCCGGCGGACTGCCGGTTCGAGTTGGTGCCGTTGCCCCACGCGTTGTCGGCGTCGGTGAAGGTGGTGCAGGTCCCGCTGGTGGTGTTGTTCATGTCGCAGGTACGGCCGTTGCCGTGCGACGGGTCCACCATCGAGTAGGTGCTGCCGGAGAGCGTCGTGTCGATGCTGACCGTGCCGGTGTAGATGCCCTGACCGCTGCCGACCACCGACTCGATCTCGTCGTACGAGCCGATCACCTTGCCCGTGGTGGCGTCGGTGACCACGTGCAGCTTCGACGGGGTCTGCTTGTCCGCCTGCCAACCGGTGGCGACGGTCTCCCAAGCCAGGCGGCCCTTGCCCGAGCTGGCGTCGACGAAGAGCTCCGGGCTGCCCAGCGAGGTGAGCGTGCCGGAGAACGCCTGGCGCGCGCTGGTCCTGGCGGCGGCGGCGCCCACCTTGGCGGTGGTGCTCAGGGTGAGCGGGGCGGCCAGGCCGGACGAGGTGCCGACCATGGTGCCGTTCGGGGCGGTGTGGATGACGAAGTCACCGCCGTAGACGCGCAGGCCGTGGTACGTCCGCGTGTACCGGGTGTGGGCGGCCCCGGACGGGTCCACCTTCGTGCGGACGGCCTGGTACGCCTCCCCGCTGGCGCCCTGCACGGCACCGGGGTTGGCCTGGAGCAGGCTGTCCGCGTGAGCCGCCGCGGCGGATTCGGAGCCGGGGGCGCTGGGGGTTGCCGCGTACGCCGTGGTGGTGACGCAGGCCAGCACGCCGCTGGTGAGCAGTGCTGCGCTGACGGCGGCGAGGGGTCTCTTCACGTGCCCTCCTGAGGGAAAGATGTGACGGGGGTAGTCACTGATGTACATATAGCGATACATCGAAGAAGGCGGAAGGGGGCGAACGCCTTCCTGCCGCAGACATTGGCCGTTCGGATGAGGTGGTGCAGGTGACACGGAACCGAGTGACACCCCCGCGCGTCCGATCCGCATGAGAACCAGCCCCGTCGCGGCGGGCCTCCTCGCCGCGTTTCTCACCCCGCTGGCCGGGTGCGCGCAGTCCGCTGCCCCGGCCGCCGGCGGCCCGCCGGCCACCCTGCCCACCGAGGTCGTGCTGACCAAGTCCGGCGGCATCGTCGGGCTGTCCGACACCGTCACGGTGCGGATTGACGGTCACTGGACGAAGGTCGACCGCTCCGGCGGCTCCCGCACCGGCCAACTCACCGCCACCGACCTCGACCGGCTGCGGCAGCTCACCACCGACCCGCGGCTGCCCGCCGAGGCCACCGCCACCGCCCCGGCCAGCATGTGCGCGGACGCCTTCACCTACCAGCTCACCGTGGGTGCCACGACGATCGGCTACGTGGACTGCCCGCCGGAGGTCACCCCACCGGCGGCCACCGCCGCCGTGGTCGAGCTGCTCGACCAGGCCACCGGCTGACCCGCCCGGCGTGACCTGCCCCCGGGAAGCGCGGCTAGACGAGGTAGTCCGGTGGCAGGCCGGTGGCGCGGAGGTCCGGCGGGAGGTGGGCGACGTCGTTCTGGGCGATCAGGTTGGGCGGACCACCCGCGTAGTAGCGGATGACGGTCAGCCCGCAGTTGTGGTGGTTGAGGCCGAGCCAGCGCCGCTCCGGCGCCTCCAGCGCGTGCCGCACCAGCCAGCCGATCAGGAAGTTGTGGGTGATCACCAGCTCCCGGACGTCACCCTCCGCCGGTGCCGCCGCGAAGCGGGCCACCGCCTCCGCCGTCCGGCGCGGCCCCTCGGTCCGCTCCCGCTCGTCGAACCCGGCCAGGAAGTCGACGTACGCCGGGGGCAGGCCCGCCGGGTCCGTGTCGTGCGGCAGATGGTCCCCGACGCTCTCCGAGCACCGCACGGGTACGCCGGGCAGGGCGGTGGCGACCAGTTCGGCGGTCTCCACCGCCCGCCGCGCGGGCCCGTGGTGGACGGCCGCGAAGGGCGTCCCCCGCAGCCGGTCGCCGAGCAGCTCGGCCTGCCGGCGCCCGCGCGCCGAGAGACCGGTGTCCCCGCCCTCCTCGGCCCGGTCCTGCTCGCCGTGCCGGACCAGGTAGAGCAGTCGGCTCGCCACTCGTCACCTCACCACGATCGGGAGACGCGAGCCTAGCCCGCGCCTCCCGATCCCGGGTGTCCCGTCAGCGCGCCGCGGCCCGCCGGGCCCGCCACAGGGTGGCCGAGACCCAGGCCCAGCCGGCCCCGACCGCGACGGCGAAGCCGATCATCGTCGCCGGTCGCCCACCGCTGCCGATCATCGCCAGCCAGGCCGCCGCGAAGAAGATTCCGGTGGCCGCGCTGAAGATCGACCAGCCGCGCTCGCGCTGCCCGGCGAACCGGCGCGCGGCGACCAGGCAGGCCGCGATCAGGGCCGTGAAGGCGACCGCACCGGCGCCGAAGTGCGCCAGGCCGTGCCAGCTCAGGCTGCCCGGCCCGGCCGGAGTACCGGCGGGGAAGCCGTCCACCGGATCGGCCACGAAGATCCCCGACAGCACCAGCCCGAGGCCGTACTGGCCGATCAGCCAGGGGCCGGCGACCCGGCCGAGGGCGGGGTGCGGAACCCGGCGCAGCGCCCGGGCGGCACCCAGGCAGAGCAGCCCGGCGAGGACGAAGTCGGCGATCTGCACCCAGCCCAGGTCGCCGTTGCTCAGCACGCTGACCGGATGCCGCCGGATATCGAAGCCCGCCCGGGTCAGCCCCTGCGCCAGCGCGACCGCCACCCAGAGCGGTCCGGCCAGGACGCCGCCGGCCAGCAGGGCGTCGTCCACCGTCACCCGGCTCACCGGCCGAACCCTGATCACCTCGGTCACCGGTCCGCCCCCTCAGCCGCGCGGGAACATCTGGCCGATGCGGATCCGGTTGCCGAACGGGTCGCGGATGCCGAAGTCGATCCCGTACGGCCGCTCGGTCGGCTCGTCGGTGATGTCCACGCCCTTGGCCACCAGCTCCTCGTACGACTTGCGGGCGTCGTCGGTGGTGAGGCAGAGCCAGCCGCCCATCGCGCCCTTGGTGAGCAGCTCCCGCACCTGCTCGGCGGTGGCCGGGTCGAGGGCCGGGGGCCCGGGCTTCTCCAGCAGGATCTCGTGCTCCGGGTCGCCGGGTACGTGCACGGTGAGCCAGCGCATGAAGCCGAGGTCCTGGTCGGTGTTGACCTCCAGGCCGAGCTTGCCGACGTAGAAGTCGAGCGCCTCGTCCTGATCGAGGACGTAGATCTGGGAGCGGGAAATCGCGTTCATCGTCATGCCGAAGACGCTACGGGCCGCCCCTGACCTGCTGCTTATCCAAAACTGCTGGGTCTGGTCCAGGCCTTGGCGAAACAGCTCGGCACGTTGGCGGCGGCGGCCGCCCGGCGCCGGCGGAAGTCGGTGGGCGACTCCCCGACGATCTGGTGGAAGGTCCGGCTGAACGTGCCGAGGCTGCCGAACCCGACCGCGTAGCAGATGTCGGTGACGTCGCGCCCGGTCTCCAGCAGCATCGACATGGCCCGCTCCACCCGACGGCGTTGCAGGTAACGGTGCGGCGTCTCGCCAAAGGTGGCCCGGAAGGTACGGATGAAGTGCGCCTCGGAGACGTGCGCGATCCGGGCCAGCGCCGGGATGTCCAGCGGCTCGGCGTACGCCCGGTCCATGGCGTCCCGGGCGCGCAGCATCGCCCGGTTGGACTCCTCGGCCGCGCGGCTCACCCCTCCACCACCACTTCCAGGGCGCGGAGCTGCTCGGGATCGGCCACCACCTCGATGCCGAGGATCCGGTCGGTGACGACGAAGCTGAGCACGAGGCGGGTCTGCCGGTCGACCACCACCAGAGCGCCCGCCGCCCCGTCGACGTACGCCGGCACCGCGCCCTGCGCCCGGCCGTTGAAGAAGTCGGCCACGGCGGAGGAGCCGCGCAGCTCGCCCGCCCCGCCCATCCGGACCGCGGTGGCGTCGCCGCGCAGCACCACGTACGGGTCGAGCAGGCTGACCAGGTCCTCGAAGCGCCCCTCCCGGGAGGCGGCGAGAAACGCCTCGACGACCCGGCGCTGGCGGGTGGGGTCGGCCACCGGGTCGGCCGAGCGGCTCTGCACCCGACGTCGGGCCCGGCTGGCGATCTGCCGTACGGCCGGCGCGCTGCGGTCGACGACCGGCGCGATCTCCTCGAAGGGCACGGCGAACATGTCGTGCAGGACGAACACCAGCCGCTCGGTGGGGCCCAGGGTGGTCAGCACGACCTCGAGCGCCTGACCGACGGACTCGGCGAGCAGGGCCTCCTGCTCCGGGTCGCGTCCGCCGGCCGGCGGGGCGGCGGGTTCCTCCCCGGCGGTGTCGGCGGGCTCCTCGTGCCGGGTGGTGCCCGACCGCAGCCGGTCCAGGCAGACCCGCCCCACGGTGGTGGTCAGCCAGCCCGGCAGGTTGTCGATGCCGTCGACGTCCGCGCGGCTGAGCCGCAACCAGGTGTCCTGCACCGCGTCGTCGGCCTCGGCCGCGGACCCCAGCATCCGGTGGGCGACGGCGCGCAGCCGGGGCCGCTGCTCCTCGAAACGCTGGACCAAGACCTCGTTGCCGCTCAAATCCCGCCAACCCCCGCGACTGGAGAGTGATCGCCGCCACAACTGTCACGTCGCTCGTCCGGGCCTCGACATCCGGGTGACGGACGACAACAGCGGCGGCGCGATGAACGCCGGCCAGCGTAACAAGACAGGACGGATCACCATGACGATCGAGGCTCGTATCCAGAACCCCGCCGCGCTGCTCCCCGACGCCGTGAAGGCGGTCAACCTGCTCTACAAGGCGGCCCACTCGGCCGGGGTGCCCGGCAGCACGCTGGAGCTGGTCCACCTGCGGGCCAGCCAGATCAACGGGTGCAGCGCCTGCGTCGACTCCGGGGCGCGCAGCGCCCGCAAGAACGGCGAGACCGAGGAGCGGCTGTTCGCGGTGGCCGCGTGGCGGGAGACGCCGTACTTCACCGAGGCCGAGCGGGCCGCGCTCGCCCTGGCCGAGGCCGCCACCCGGCTCGCCGACCGCGCCGACGCGGTGCCGGACGAGATCTGGGACGAGGCGGCCCGGCACTTCGGGGAGAAGGAGTTGGCCGCGCTGGTGCTCTGGATCGCGACCACCAACTTCTTCAACCGGATGAACGCCACCACCCGGCAGCCGGCCCCGCAGAACTGGGGGTGATCGGATCGGGGGTCCGATCCGTGTCCGGTCGGCACCACGGCGGCGCAGCTCCGGGTGACCGACCGGCGGATCGGACTTCCGCCTCCGACGGGACAGGCGACGTGGCGATCGATTGGTACCGTCCCTCACACCATCCATGAAGGATGATGTCTCCGGCTGACGGCCGGATGACCTGTGCGTACTCAGAGGCGGGGGAACCATGAAGGGTAGGGTGCTGCGCGCGCTCGGCGCCGCGGCGACGGCCGGCCTGCTGGCCGTCATGGGCCTCACCGGCCCGGCCCAGGCGACGGAAACCGCCGGCCTGGACGGCACGATCACCAACAAGCTGACCGGCGCACCGGTCGCCGGGGCGGGAATCGTCATCCAGCAGCAGGACGGTTCCCACTGGAACTTCACCAACAGCGACACCGCCGGCCACTTCGCGTTTCCGGACACCCCGGCCGGCCAGTACACCGTCCAGGTGAACGCGGGCGGTTACGTCGAGGAATGGCTCTGGGGCCACCGGAACAGCTGGGAGGCGGACCTGATCACCGCCCCGGGCACCCTCCAGATCCCACTGATGCCCATCCAGTACGGCGATGTCGCCGGCCGGGTCGTGGACCGCAAGGGTGGCGGCATCCCGCGCGTCAACGTCGAGCTGCGGCGCGGCGGCAACTGGGTCGGCAACACGGCGACCGACGACGCCGGGCGCTACCGGTTCAGCCGGGTCGAGACCGACACCAACTATCAGGCCCAGTTCACCTTCCCGAGCGGCCAGGTGCTCTTCAACGGCGGAGCCAGCTCCGAGTACGAGGCGCCCTACTTCGCCGTGCAGGCGGACGCGACGACCACGGTCAACCTCACCCGGCCGCCGGTCGGGAATCTCGTCGTCAAGGCGGTCGACCAGGAGACCGGCGCCGCCATCGCCGGCTACTGCTGGTACCCGCAGGACGGCCCCGGCGGGTTCTCCTTCCAGACGACCTGCACCGACAGCCAGGGCCGGGCCCGCTTCCAGGACATCCCGGTCGGCACCTACCGGGGCGGCGGCTACGACCCGAACGAGATCTACGTCAACGGCCTCTTCGGCCCGGTGACCGTGACCGAAGGGGAGACCGCCAAGACCACCGTCAAGCTGGAGAAGTCGGTCAGCCTGCACGTCGACTTCGTCGACGCGGCCACCGGCGAACCGGTCAGCGGGGCGTGTGCCACCCTGGCCGACCCGGTGCACACCGACGTCTCGCAGTACGGCCAGTGCGGCTCCGAGGTGGACTACAAGAACCTCTTCGCCGCCGATCACTTCCGGCTCTTCGTCGCTCCGTACGACGGGGAGCACGGCGCGCAGTGGGTCTCGACGACCGGTGGCGGCACCGGCGACCCGGCCCTGGCCCGGGTCTTCGCGCCGACGCCGGGCGAGCGCATCCGGGTGACCGTCAAGCTGGACGGCGCCGGCACCGTGACCGGGGTCGTCCGGGACGCCGCGACCGGAGCCGGCGTGACCTATGTCTGCCCCAGCCCGACCGGGCCGTCCTTCGACGCCAACGCCGGACCGAACTCCTCCTGCACCTACGACGGCGGCCAGTACCAGATCCGCAACCTCGGCCCGTACCAGTGGAAGCTGGCCTTCCCGGCGTTCGACGGAAAGCACGCATGGGCGTGGTCCGGCGACGCGGCGACCCGGTCGTCCGCGACGCCGGTGCAGGTGACGGCCGGCGGGACCACCACGCTGGACGTGGCGCTGCCGGCCACGGGCACGGTCAGCGGCACCGTCACCGTGCCCGAGGGCGCCTGCCTACGGTGCGTGTCCATCACCGCGGTCGACCCGACCACCGGTGACTGGGCGGGCGTGGAGACGTCCCCCCGCGCCGACGGCACCTTCACCATGAAGGGTTTCAACACGCAGGACGTGCGGCTGCTCTACAGCGTGGGCGACGGCCGGGTGGCGTACCCCGACCTGATCCACACCACGGCGGGCGGTGCCGTCAATGGCGTCGCGATCACCGTGCCGGCCGCGTAACGCCGGCGACTCCGGGCCCGTCCACCGCGCGGTGGGCGGGCCCGCTGCCATCAGGCACCCGGTCGGCGACACGGGGCAGCGCCAAGTCACAACACGCTCGGCCGGCCCTTGATGGGCTCGCCGAGCGGCTTTGACTGGGCAGGGGTGGAGCCCCCGGCCGGGATCGAACCGGCGACATCTCGCTTACAAGGCGAGTGCTCTGGCCAGCTGAGCTACAGGGGCGCGTGGTGCCGTGGTCAGCATAGCGACTGGCGTCCGAAAATCCCGCTCAGCAGGGCTCCCGAGCACGGAAAACGTCAATTTCCCGTCGCCGCCGCCGACGGATCGACGCCGGCGGGCGCGGAGGGCGGTGGGATTGATACCTCGCCGTGCCCGTGTGACCGGAATGTGTATGCCGTCCGTCCCACCGCTTGCGCCCCGCCTTGGCAGCGTCGGAAAACCCGTTTACCGTGCAGTGACACGGACGACACTTCTGGTCGGCCTCGGCTGCCCGGGTGACGCTCCGTTGGCCGGCACCTCGGGTGCCGGTCGCTCCTTCACTCGGATCGTCCGGCACGTTCCTGCCGGTGAAAGGAAGCGCTCCACCATGGCTACGGTCACCTACGCGAAGGCGTCCCGGATCTACCCGGGCACCGATCGCCCCGCGGTCAACAAGCTCGACCTCCAGATCGGTGACGGGGAGTTCCTCGTCCTGGTCGGCCCGTCGGGTTGCGGCAAGTCCACCAGCCTCCGGATGCTCGCCGGCCTGGAGGACGTCGACGACGGCGCCATCTACATCGACGACCGGGACGTCACCCACCTCCCGCCGAAGGCCCGCGACATCGCGATGGTCTTCCAGAACTACGCCCTCTACCCGCACATGACGGTGTACGAGAACATGGCGTTCGCGCTCAAGCTGCGCAAGACCTCGAAGTCGGAGATCGACCGGCGGGTCAAGGAGGCGGCCGCGCTGCTCCAGCTGGAGGACTTCCTCAACCGCAAGCCGAAGGCGCTCTCCGGCGGTCAGCGCCAGCGGGTCGCCATGGGCCGCGCGATCGTCCGCGAGCCGCAGGTCTTCCTGATGGACGAGCCGCTGTCGAACCTCGACGCCAAGCTCCGGGTGCAGACCCGTACGCAGATCGCGTCGCTCCAGGCCAAGCTGGGCGTCACCACCGTCTACGTCACCCACGACCAGGTCGAGGCCATGACCATGGGTCACCGGGTGGCGGTCATGCTCGACGGCGTGCTCCAGCAGGTGGACACCCCGCGGGCGCTCTACGACACCCCGGCCAACGTCTTCGTCGCCGGCTTCATGGGCTCCCCCGCCATGAACATCAAGACGGTTCCGCTGACCGAGCAGGGCGCGGAGTTCGCCGAGATGCACGTGCCGCTGACCCGCGAGCAGGTCGAGGCGGCCCGCGCCGAGGGCGGCGACGGCAAGGTGACCGTCGGCTTCCGTCCGGAGGACTGCGACCTGGTCAGCCCGAGCGAGGGCGGCATGCCGGTCGTGGTCGAGCTGGTCGAGGACCTGGGCTCCGACGCCAACGTCTACGGCCACGCCGCGCTCGGCGGCAACTCCGAGCGCTTCGTCGTCCGTACCGACCGGCGCACCATGCCGAACATGGGTGACACCGTGTTCGTCAAGCCGCGCCAGGGCCGCAGCCACGTCTTCAACGCTGCCACCGGCAACCGGATCTGACGTACCCGGAAAAAGGGGCGGCCCGCCACGGCGGACCGCCCCTTTTCGGGTCTTCTGCGGGGGTTACGCCTCGGCGGCGCGGCGGCGGGCGACCTCGGCGAGGGTGACCGCGGCGGCGACGCTGGCGTTGAGCGACTCGACGTCGGACACCATCGGGATGCTCACGGTCAGGTCGCAGGTCTCGCCGACCAGCCGGGACAGGCCCCGCCCCTCCGAACCGACCACCACGATCAGCGGACCGACCGCGGCCTCCAGGTCGTAGAGGTCGGTCTCGCCGTCGGCGTCCAGGCCGACCACGACGAACCCGGCGTCCTTGCACGCCTTCAGCGACCGGGTCAGGTTGGTGACCTGGGCGACGGGCACCCGCGCGGCCGCACCGGCACTGGTCCGCCAGGCGGTCGCGGTGATCCCGGCGGCCCGCCGCTCCGGTACGAAGACGCCCTGCGCGCCGAAGGCGGCGGCGGACCGGATCACCGCGCCGAGGTTGCGCGGGTCGGTGACCCCGTCCAGCGCCACCAGCAGCGGGGCGGCCTGCTCCAGCGAGGCCGCCATCATGTCCTCGAACGGCTCGTAGGCGAACGGCGGCACCTGGAGCCCGACGCCCTGGTGCAGCACCCCGCCGGTCATCCGGTCCAGCTCGGCCCGGCTCACCTCCAGGATCGCGATGCCCCGGTCGGCAGCGGTGCGGACGATCTCCTTGACCCGGTCGTCAACGTCGATGCCCTGGGCGGTGTAGAGGGCGGTCGCCGGCACGTCGGCGCGCAGCGACTCGAGCACCGGGTTCCGGCCGACCAGCAGCTCGGGGCTGTCCTTCACCGGGTTGGACCGGCGGCCCGGGGCGACCCGGGGGCCGCTCCGGCCGGCGGGTTTGCCCTTGCCGCCCTTCAGCGGGGCGCCGGCCCGGCTGCCCTTGCCCCAGGTGGTGTCCTTGGTGCCCGGCTGACCGATCTTCGGGGCGCGCCCCTCCTCGGCCGCCGTGCGGCGCTCCTTCTCCTGCTTCCAGGCGGTCCGCTGGGGCAATTTCTCGGTGCCCGAGTACGCCTTGTGCCAGGGCCGCTCGTCCGCGGGCAGGGTACGGCCCCGGCCGGCGAGGGAGTCCTTGTTCTTGCCGCCGGAGCCCTTCGGGGCCCCCGCCTTCGGCGTCAGTCGCCGGCCACGGCGCTGCGAGTTGCCGGCCATCTAGTCCTGCTCTCCAATAGTCCAACGGGGGCCCTGGGGCGTGTCCTCGACCACCACGCCGGCCTGCTTGAGCTGGTCGCGTACGGCGTCCGCGGCGGCCCAGTCCTTGCGGCTGCGGGCCTGGGCGCGCTGTTCCAGGGCGAGCGCGATCAGGGAGTCCACCACGCCGCGCAGCTCACCTGCGCGGCCGCCGCCGGTCCAGGCCGGGTCCAGGGGGTCGACGCCGAGGATATCCAGCATCGCCCGGGCGGCGGCCAGCGTGGTGCGGACGGTCACATCGTCGCCCGCGGTCAGCGCGGTGTTGCCGTCCCGGATCACCTCGTGCAGCACGGCGAGGGCGGCCGAGGTGTTGAGATCGTCGTCCATCGCCGCCACGAAGCCGGCCGGCAGCTCGCCGAGCGGCCCGGCGCCGACCCGCTCCACGGCCCGCTGGACGAATCCCTCGATCCGCCGGTAGGCGACGGCCGCCTCGCGCAGCGCGTCCTCCGAGTAGTCGATGCGGGACCGGTAGTGCGCGGCGGCGTAGTAGTAGCGCAGCTCCACCGGACGCACCCCGAGGGAGGCCACGTAGTCCAGGTCGAGGGTGTTGCCCAGCGACTTGCCCATCTTGGTGCCGCCGATGCCGAGCAGGCCGTGGTGCACCCAGTAGCGGGCGAAGGGCAGGTCCGCGGCCTGGGACTGGGCGAGCTCGTTCTCGTGGTGCGGGAAGGTCAGGTCGAGCCCGCCGCCGTGGATGTCGAACTCGGCCCCCAGGTAGCGCCAGCACATCGCCGAGCACTCGATGTGCCAGCCGGGCCGCCCCCGGCCCCACGGCGAGGGCCAGTAGGCGTCCGCCGGCTCGTCCGGCTTGGCGCCCTTCCAGAGCGCGAAGTCGCGCGGGTCGCGCTTGCCCCGCTCCGGAGCGTCCCCGGCGGGCTGCATGTCCTCCGGCGACTGGCCCGACAGCGACCCGTACGCCGGCCAGGAGGCCACGTCGAAGTAGACGTCGCCGGAGCCGTCGGTGGCCGGGTAGGCGTGTCCCGTCTCGATCAGGCGCGCGATGAGCTGGTGCATCTCCGGGACGTGCCCGGTGGCGCGCGGCTCGTACGTCGGCGGCAGCACGTTGAGCGCCCGGTAGGAGGCGGCCAGGATCTGCTCGTTGGCGTACGCGATCGACCAGAACGGTCGATCCTGCTCCATCGACTTGACCAGGATCTTGTCGTCGATGTCGGTCACGTTGCGGATGAACGTGACCTCGAAGCCGGACGCGGTCAGCCAGCGGCGCAGCACGTCGTAGTTGACGCCGGAGCGAAGGTGACCGATGTGCGGCGGGGCCTGGAGGGTGAGACCACACAGGTAGACCCCCACCTTGCCGGCTTCCCGCGGGACGAAGTCCCGCACCGATCGGGTGGCGGTGTCATACAGGCGTAGCGTCACCGTACAAGGGTAGCCGTCCGCGCATTTCCGGGTCGCCGGGAGCCGGGTCGTACGCTGCGTGCTGTGGACACCGAGGCGCGCGTACCGGAGACGGCCCAGACCCTGGACCGGGGGCTGCGCCTGCTGCACCTGGTCGCGGACGCGCCCCGCGGGCTGACCGTCACGGAGGCGGCCAACCGGCTCGGCATCGGGCGCGCGGCGGTCTACCGGCTGGTGGGCGCGCTCACCGGGCACGGCATGCTGCGCCGGGACGGCGAGGGCCGGCTGCGCCTCGGCGCGGGGGTGCTGCACCTGGCCCGCCGGGCCCAGCCGCTGCTGGCCGAGGGGGCGCTGCCGGCGCTGCGCCGGCTGGCCGAGCAGGCCGGGGCGACGGCCCACCTGACGGTGGTGGAGGGCGGGGAGGGCGTCGCCCTCGCGGTGGTGGAGCCGAGCTGGACGTCCTTCCACGTGGCATACCGGACCGGCTCCCGGCACCCGCTGGAGCGGGGCGCCGCGGGCCGGGCGATCCTGGCCGGGCGGGCGGGCGCCACCGGGCCGGTGAGCACCAGCGGCGAACTGCAGTCCGGGGCGTACGGGGTGGCCGTGCCGGTGCTGGGCGTGCCGGGTCTGGAGGCGAGCGTCGGCGTGGTCTCGCTGACCCCGCTCGACGTCGCCGAGATCGGCCGCCAGGTCTCGGCCGCCGCCGACGCCGTCGCCACCGCCCTGCGCTGACGGCTCGCCCGGCCCCACACGCCCGATCATGACGCTCTGCACGATTGTCAGTGCATCGTGCAACTTCTATGGTTACAGCAGCTTGGCGTTCTCCTCGAAAGACGGGGGCTGGGGGACTGATGGGCTTCTGTTCCAGTGTCATGCGCCGGAACCAGGCGCGGCCGGCATGAGGTTCCGACTGCTGGGCCCGCTCGCCGTCGAAGGCCCCGGCCCCTGGCCCAGGCTGGACGGTAGGCGGGCCCGTGCGCTGCTGGCGTTCATGCTCCTGGATGCCAACTCACTGCTGCGGGTGGAGCAGATCGTCGACGCGGTCTGGGGCGACTCGCCGCCTCGGACCGTACGCACCCAGGTGCAGGGACAGATCTCCCTGATCCGCCGCTGGCTGCGTGGACTGCCGGACATCAGGATCGTCACCCACGACAACGGGTACCTGCTGCGGTTGAATCCGTCCGACATCGATGTGGAGGTGTTCCGGCGGCTGGCCCGGCGGGGGCGCCGGCTCACCGTGACAGGGCAGCCCGCGGCGGCGGCCGAGGAGTACCGGGCGGCCCTCCGGCTCCACGTGGGCCCGCCGCTCGGCGACATCGATGCCCCCTTCGTCCGGGCCGCCGCTGCCGGGCTCGACGAGGAGCGGCTGGGTGTGCTCGACGACCTGATCGGCCTGGATCTGGCGGCGGGGCGGCACTATGAGCTGATTCCCACTCTCTCCATGCTGGTGGAACGGCATCCGCTGCATGAACCGCTCTGGTGTCACCTGCTGGTGGCGTTGGACCGCGCGGGCCGCCGGGGGGAGGCGATCGGCTGCTACCACCGCGCCCGCCGCCTGCTCGCGGAGGAACTGGGGATCGATCCCGGGGCCGAGTTGTCCCGGACCTACCGGTCGCTGCTCGGCGCCGATCCCGCCCCGGCGTTCGAGGCCGACCTGAGCCGTACCCTCAACCGACTGGCGGAGGCCGAGCGGATGCTGGACGAGATCCGGCAGCAGTTGGTGCGGCTGGGCGCCGACGGGCCAACGGCGCGGTCGGGGTCACCGACCGCGCCGCCGAGACCGTGTTGTCCGTCAGACGGTGGTACACGTCACACGGAGATTGCGGCTTGACCCGTCCCGAAGCAGAACGGAGAGGGTCTGCCCGCCGGGGCCGCACCCCTTGCCGGGGTTGACCGTGAACTCGTACCGGCCGTTGGTGAAGGTGACGGTGCCGCTGTTCGCCCCCGGTTGGCCGTTCCAGGAGACCCCGACCACGGCGTTCAGGTCGGTGACCGGGGTGCCGTTGGCGGAGAGCTTGAAGGCGAGGGTGGTGCTCACCCCGGCGGCGGCGTCCGGATAGCTGGTGCCCAGCAGAGCCTGCCCCTCATAGAAGCCGTCGAAGGTGTACGCCGGCACGGCCGGCCGGAGGAGGTTGCCGGTCACGTAGTTGGCCAGCTGGGAACCGGAGGACATCCCGGCGTCGGCGTCGAACTGGTAATGGACGCCGAGGTAGACGCGACTGCGGGCGTTCTCGGTGGCGGCGGCGTCGAACCCGGTGAACGCGCGTTGGACGCCCACGGCGTGCGGGTCGTCCGTCGTGCCGACGAAGCGGAACGCGCCGGTGCCGAAGAAGCCCTTCATCGCCCCGGCCCAGGCGGCGGCGAAGGTGGCGTGCCCGGAGGTGTACGAGGGAAACGCCGGCGAGAAGTTGACCCCCTTGGTGTCCGCGGAGAGCGGCTTCCAGTTCCCGTCGGGTTTGGTGGCTGCGTTGTTGTCGTCCTGCGGCTCGTGGATCGCGGTCTCCGGGCGCCAGAGGTCGATGTTCGTCTGGTACTTGGCGTCCCAGGCGACGATGGCCGCGTCACCCATGGCGATGCCGACCAGCGCGAAGAGGCGGGCGTTTCCGGCCTGGGTCAGCTTCGCCGACCTGGCCACGATCTGCGTGTGCGTGAAGAGCTGACCCGGCGGCTTGTAGGTGCCGTCCAGGTCGTTGGCCCAGAACCAGCCGGCCTGGGTCTGGTCCGTGGTCCGGGTGGTGCTGTTGTTCGCCCCGAGCCGCTTCACCTCGTCCACCTGGTCCGCGTAAAGCTGGCTGGTGAGGAGTGCCCCGTAGCTGGTGTACCCACCGGGCGGACCGGGGCGGAACTGGGTGTTCGAGGTCATCGCGAAGGGCTTCAACAGCCCCCAACTCGGCGTGACCGCGGTGGCGGTCGGGTCCGTGAGGTTGGTCCGCCGCCACTGGCCCGCGATGGTGCCGTCGACGTAGGTGGAGGTGTCCGGAGAACCGTCGTTGGCCCGGAAGTCGATCATCGCCTGCGCGCTCGCCGAGCCGATCCGCTGGCCGTCCGTGCGGTTCGGGGAGTCGGTCTTGCCCTCCTGCGCGGTGGCGAGGTCGGCGGCGAAATCGATCGACGGCCAGATGCTGCGCAGCGTGTCGTACGCCGCATAGTCGATCGAGGTCGCCAGGTCGGGGGTGACGCCGGCGGTCGGGCTGACCTTGATCCGGTAGGGCTGTCCGATACACCGATCAGCTCCGCCGGCGCAGAGGGCGGAGTTGGCCGCGTCGTAGATGGCACCGTGCACCATTGCCCCGGCGCGGGCGAGCGGGCCGGGCGCGCCGCCAACCTGCTTGAAGGTGCGGATCAGAACGTCGTTCCAGTACAGGACATGGTCGGTGGGCGCGACGGCGATTGCCGGACTGGTCGGTACGACGGCGACGGCGGTACCGACCGTGAGGGCCGCGAGCGCAGCGGCGCTGCGGCGGCGACGGGACGTGTGCAACCAGCCCATGGGACTCCTCGTGGGAATTGATCGACCACGGCTGATGGCCGCGGTGTCCCATCAGGCTGAACGGTTCGACTACGCGTCCACTACGGCATCGCTACCGACGACGCACCGTGCAGCGCTTCCAGCACCGTGGCGAGCTCGGCCAGGGTGGACACCTCGGCGTCGGGTGCCAGGCCGGACGGGCGGGGCAGCCGGCCCCGGTTCAGCCAGACCGCCCGCAGGCCGGCCCGCTGCGCCGCCGTCACGTCGTGCTCGGGCGAGTCCCCCACGTAGATGATCCGCCCGGCGGGCAGGCCGGCCGCGGCGACCACCGCCGCGTAGAACTCGGGCGCCGGCTTCTTCGGCAGGCCGTTCTCGTGCGCGTACAACTCGAAGGCGAACTCTCCGGCGAGGCCGCAGCGTTCCGCGCGGCTGTTGCCGTTGGTGGCGAAGCCGAGCAGGTGGTGCGGGCGCAGCGCGGCGAGCGCCGGCACCGCGTCCGGGAACGGCCTGCTCAGCTCGTACCGGCGGGCGAAGAAGAGTGCCGCCAGCTCGTCGAGGTGGTCGTCGAGCCCGGCCCGGGCCAGCGAGCGGGCCAGCGCCGCCCGCCGGATCGCCTGCACCGGCGCCGCGCTCAGCGCTCCGAACACCGCACCCCAGTCCGCCTCCAGCTCCGCGAGCGACAGCCCGGCCGCCGCCGGGGTCCGGCGTCGCATCTCCTCGAGTACGCACGCCAGCGCACCGGTGACCGCCGGGCGGAGGTCGATCAGGGTCTCGTCGGCGTCGAAGACGACAGCGGTCCGCATGCGGCCAAGCCTCCCAGTCCCTGCCGACCCGCGGTGGTCCCGCGGCGGTCAGTGCTCGGTCGCCAGGACCGGTTCGGTCGGGGCGGCGGCCACCGCCTCGGGCGCCGTGCGCAACTCGTCCACCCGGACCAGGGCGACCCCGGCCACGATCAGCGCTCCGCCGACCAACTGGATCCCGGTCGGCAGCTCACCGAGCACCAGCCAGGCGATCAGCACCGCGAACATCACCTCGGTCAACCCGACGAAGGAGGACAGCCGCGCCCCGAGGATCCGGGCCCCGGCCACCCCGGTCAGGTACGCGACGACCGCGGCGATCAGCGACAGCCCGGCGATCGGCACCAGCCAGCTCATCCGGTGTCCGGAGAAGGTGACGTCGGCGGTGCCGGCGTGCAGCGGGAGCGCCCCGATCAGGCCGAGCAGGAGCAGCACGAGCGCACCGACGGCCATCCCGCCGCTCGCCATCACGACGGACGGCAGCTGGGCGTCGACCCGACCGGCGATGACGTAGTAGCCGGCCAGCCCCACTCCGGCGCCGAGTCCCCAGAGCACCCCGACCGGGTCGAGCCGGCCCGCTCCGGTCAGGTCCAGCACGAGGATCAGTCCGGCGAGCGCGGTGAGCGATCCGACGACGGTGAGGAGCCGGGGCCGCTGTCCGTGCACCAGCCACATCCAGCCGACCACCAGCACGATGCCGAGGTACTCCAGCAGCAGCGCGACGCCGACCGGCAGGTAGCGGACCGCGTTGAAGAAGCACGCCTGGGCGAGGGCCACCCCGAGCAGCCCGAAGACCACAACGGTGCCGGCGTTGCGGCGGAGCACCGGCAGCCGCCCGCGCAGCGCGACCAGGGCGGGCACGGCGAGCACCAGCGCGGCGATGCCGACCCGGGCCAGCACCACCGCCTCGGCGGACCACTCCCCGGTGATCAGCGGACGGGCGAAGGTGCCCGAGGTGGCGAAGGTGAGCGCGGAGAGCAGGGCGAGGCCGAGGCCGACACCGGGCCGTTCACGCATCGACAACTCCTTGGTCCGGGGCGACCCGTCATGAGTCAAACGAGGTTATGCTGATGACGCTAGGCTGGTGCCCTGACAGGAGTCAAGTTGCTTTTCGCTCATGACACCGAGTGCGGCCTGACCGCCACAGCGGCGCTGGTCAACACCGCGGGCCCGGACCGCGAGGCGCTGCCGGACGTCGCCGCCCTCGACCAGTTCTTCACCGCGCACGCGTGGACCGGCCGGCACGAGCACACCGAGGCCGAGCTGCGCCAGGTCCGCGCGCTGCGGCCCCGGCTGCGCCGGCTCTGGCACGCCGACACCGACGAGGTGGTGACCATCGTCAACGGCCTGCTCCGCGAGTCGCACGCGCTGCCGCAGCTCATTCGCCACGACGACGAGCCGTACCACCTGCACGCCGTGCCCCGGGACGCGCCGCTGGCGACCCGGATGGCGGTCGAGGCGGCCATGGCGATGGCCGACCTGGTCCGGATGGACGAACTGGGCCGGCTCCGGCTCTGCGACCACCCGGACTGCGACAACGTCCTGGTCGACCTGTCGAAGAACCGCTCCCGCCGGTTCTGCGACGCCGGCTGCGGCAACCGCGCCGCGGTGACCGCCTACCGCGCCCGCCGGGCGGCCGCCCAGAACTGACCCGGCCGGGCGTGCTGCCACTCCGGGAGGCGGCGGCATCCCCGGGCTCGTGGACACCAGCGATCGGCGACCATCATGCCGGCGGGGGTGGGCCGGGCCGTCAGGGACGCGACCGGGCCGTCAGGGGTGGGTCATCCGGAGCAGGTCGAGGGCCTCGTCGAGCTGGTCCTCGCTGAGCTTGCCGGACGCCACGTGCCCCCGCGAGATCACCACCTCGCGGATGGAGACCTGCTTGGCCAGCGCCTCCTTGGCGATCGAGGCCGCCTCGTCGTACCCCAGGTGGCGGTTGAGCGGGGTGACGATGGACGGCGACCCCTCCGCGTACGCCAGGCAGACCTCGGCGTCCGCGACGAGGCCGACCACCAGGCGGTCGGCGAAGAGCCGGCTCGACGCGGCCAGCAGCTTGATCGACTCCAGCAGGTTACGGCCCATCACCGGGAGCATCACGTTCAGCTCGAAGTCGCCCTGGGTTCCGGCGAACGCCACGGCGGCGTCGTTGCCGATCACCTGTGCGCAGACCTGCCGCATCGCCTCGGCGACCACCGGGTTCACCTTGCCCGGCATGATCGACGAGCCCGGCTGGAGGTCGGGGATCCGCAGCTCCCGCAGGCCGGCACGCGGGCCGGAACCCATCCAGCGGATGTCGTTGGCCATCTTGTACAGGCCGACCGCGATGGTGCGGAGCTGGCCGGACGTCTCCACCAGCGCATCCCGGGCGCCCTGCGCCTCGAAGTGGTTGCGCGCCTCGGTCAACGGCAGGCCGGTCGAGTCCCGCAGCTTCTCGATCACTTTGGCGGCGAAGCCGAGCGGGGTGTTGATGCCCGTGCCCACCGCCGTGCCACCCAGTGGCAGCTCGGCCAGCCGGGGCAGCACCGCCTCCAGCCGCTCGACGCCGTACCGGACCTGGGCGGCGTACCCGCCGAACTCCTGGCCGAGAGTGACCGGGGTGGCGTCCATCAGGTGGGTACGCCCGGCCTTGACCACGGTGGAGAACTCCTCCGCCTTCTCCTCCAACGCGCCGGCCAGGTGCTTCAGCGAGGGAATCAGATCCTCCACCACGAACTGGGTGGCGGCCAGGTGGATCGAGGACGGGAAGACGTCGTTGCTGGACTGCGAGGCGTTGACGTCGTCGTTCGGGTGGACGCCGCGCCCCAGCTCGCGGCCGGCCAGCGTCGCGATCACCTCGTTGGTGTTCATGTTGGACGAGGTGCCGGAGCCGGTCTGGAACACGTCGACGGGGAACTGGTCGTCGTACCCGCCGTCGGCCACGTGCGCGGCGGCGGTGGCGATCGCCTCGGCGACGTCCGCCCCGATCACTCCCAGCTCGCCGTTGACCTGGGCGGCCGCCCCCTTGATCTGGGCCAGGGCCTTGATCTGGGCCGGTTCGAGGCCCCGCCCGGAGATCGGGAAGTTCTGCACCGCGCGCTGGGTCTGCGCCCGCCACAGCGCCTCGGCGGGCACCTCCACCTCGCCCATCGAGTCGCGTTCGATCCGGTAGCCGGTCGCCTCTGGAGTCGTCACGCACACCATCCTGCCGCGCGACTCGCCCCCGTGCAGGGAAAGCGGGGCTCACCCCAGCTCGGTCAGCAGCTCCTCGGTCCGGCGCTGATCGGGCGACTCGATCTGGCGGAAGAGTGCCAGCGCCCGCCTGGCGTACGTCCGGGCCTGCCCCGGATCGGTGTCACGCAGGCAGCGCGCCATGCCCTCCAGAGCGCGGGCCTGCTCGTAGCGCGCCTCCAGCCGGGTGGCGTCCGCGAGCACCCGCTGGTGCAGGTCGAACGCGCTCGCGGCGTCCCCCTCGGCCAGGATGGCCCGGCCGAGAAGGTTCCGGGACGAACACTGCCCGACCCGGTCGGCGGCCTCGCTCATCAGCAGCAGCGCCGTACGGTGCATCTCGGCGGCCCGACCGGGCTGCCCGGCCTCTCGTTCGATGACCCCGAGCTCATTGAGCACCTCGGCCTCACCGAACCGGTTGCCGGTCCGCCGCTTCAGACCCAGGGCGGCCCGCAGCAGCCGGCGGGCCGGCTCGAGGTCGCCGAGCCGGTGCCGGATCATCCCGATGTGCCCGATCGCATGCGCCACGTGTCGGGTGTCCCCGTGCTGTTGGGCCAGCAGCAGGTGGTGCCGCGCGACCCGCAGCGCCTCCGGATAGCGGCCCCAGCAGAGCAGGCCGAAGGAGAGGTTGTTCAGCAGGCTCGCCCGGACGGCGACGTTGTCCGAGGGGTCATCGAGGGCCAGGGCGGCCTCGATGTACTCCTTGCCCCGCCGGTAGTCACCATTGGTCAGGGCAGCCGTGCCGAGGTTGCCGAGGATGCTCCGCACCTCGGCCTTCCGCTCGAGCCGGCGGTAGTGGGTGAGTGCCACCTCCATGAGCCGGATCGCTTCGGTGAACCGGCCCAGCCGGTGGTGGGCCGAAGCCAGGTAGTTCAGCGTCAGCGCACTCGCCTCATCGTCACCGAGCGCTTCGGTGACGCGCAGCGCGATGGTGTGGCTGTCGAGCAGCTCATCGATGTGCCCGGCGTCGAAGTTGGCCCGCCAGGTGGCGCGAGCCAGCTGCCAGCAGTGCTGGAGGAAGCCCTCCGCCTCGGCGAGGCGCACCATCGCGCTGAGCGCCGCCCCGTTCTCGTCGAACCAGGAACGACCCTGTTCGGCGGCGGCCGACACGAGGTCGTCCCGGGTCGGTCGTGGCAACCGGGCGAGCGACAGGCTCCCCACCATCTCGATGCTGCGGGCGATGGTGGCAGCGACCTGCAGGTGATAGTCGAGCAGCCGCTCCAGCGCGTCCCGTCGCTCCGTGACGTGCTCCGGTTGGGCGAGCAGCGTGCGGGCGTACTCCCGCACGAGATCATGCAGCCGGTACCGCCCCGGCTGCACCTCCTCCACCAGGTGCGCGTCGACCAGCTCGTCGAGCAGGTTCTCGGCGGCCGGCAACGGTAGGCCGAGGAGGGCGGCGGCCACCCGGCTGTCGAACCGGCTGCCGGGGTGCAGGCCGAGGAACCGGAACAGACGCTGGCTGGGCGGCGTCAGTTGGGCGTACGACAGGGCGAAGGCCTGCCCCACCGACCGTTGGCCCGCCGCCAGCTCGGCGAGGGGATCGCCGCCGGTCGCCAACCGCTCGGCCAGGTCGGCCACCCGCCACCCCGGCCGGTGGGCGAGGCGGGCGCTGGCCAGGCGCAGGGCCAACGGGAGGTAGCCGCAGCGCCGCGCCACCTCGGCGGCCGCCTCCGGCTCTGCCCGGACGCGGTCCGCGCCGACCACCCGAGCCAGGAGCTCGACCGCTTCCTCGGGGTCGAGGACCGGAAGCGAAGAGGGGCGCCCGCCGTCCAGTCCGATGAGCCGACGACGGCTTGTGACCAACGCCAGCGAGTCCGAGCTGGCGGGAAGCAACGGCATGACCTGGTCGGCGTCCGCCGCGTTGTCGAGGACCACCAGGGCGCGGCGGTTGGCCAGCTCGGTCCGCCACATGGTCAGCCGATCGTCCGCGTCCAGTGGCACCCGTTCCGCCGGCACGCCGAGCTGGCGCAGCAGGGTCGCCACGGCGGCCGCCGGAGTGAGAGGGCTGCGCTCACTGTGCCCGTGCAGGTCGATGAAGAGGTGCGCGTCCGGGTAGCGGTCGCCGAGGACGGTCGCCACCCGCACCGCCAGGGCTGTCTTGCCGCTACCGGCCATCCCGTCGATGAGCTGGATGCGCGCACCGTCCTGCTCGATCTCCTTGATCAGCCGGATCATGGTTTCGTGGCGTCCGGTGAAGTCGTTGATCGCCCGGGGCAGCGAGCGGACCGGCGCGACGGGTGGGGACAGCGCCGGGCCGAGGGCCAGATCGCCGGCGAGCACCCGCTGGTGCAGCTCCTGCAGCGCCGCGCCGGGCTCGATGCCCAGCTCCTCGGCGTAGATCCGGCGGCCCTCGCGATAGACGGCGAGCGCGTCGGCCTGCCGGCCGACCGTGGAGAGGGCGAGCATCAGCTGACCGCGCAGGCGCTCCCGCAGCGGGTTCCGCTCCACGCTCTCCGTCAGCTCGTCGAGCAGCTCGGCCGCCTGGCCCAGCCGCAGCTCGACCTCGACGCACTCCTCGAGCGCCGCGAGGCGCTGCTCGTCGAGGGCCTGCGCCCGCCGGCGCACGCTCCGGCTGGTGATCCCGCTCAGCGCGGGCCCGCGCCAGAGCGCCAGTGCGGCGCGGTAGTGCCGGCGCGCCTCGGCGGGCTGCCCGGCGGCGACCGCGGCCCGGCCCGCGTCGACGTCGCGCGCGAAGACCTCGGCGTCCAGGTCGCTCGGCTCGATCCGGACGCCGTAGCCGACCGGGTCCCGGACGATGATCTCCGGGGGCAGTCCGAGCACGGCGAGCCGCCGCCGCAGTCGGGACACACAGATCTGAAGCTGGGTCCGGGCGGTGGCCGGGGGCCGGTCCTCCCAGACCGCGTCGATCAGTTCCTCGACGGGCACCACCCGCCCGGCCCGCAGCAGCAGCATGGCGAGCACGGTCCGGTCCCGCCCCGCGGTGACGGTGGCCTCGCCACCGCCCACCCGCAGGGATCCCAGGATCCCGAACCGCATCTGCGCCCCCGCACGCCTTTTGTGCAACTTCCAGCAGCGTAGCGCCCTGCTCACGGATCACCTCGTCGAGGCGATAGCGAGGTGATAGCGGATCGACAGCGGTACCCCGGACACTCGTCCCGGTTGTCGGTGACGACATCCGACGGGGGCGGTGCGCCCGCCCGGGCACTCCCCGGGTGGGCGCACCGATGTCGATGAGGCGACACAGCGTGAGGGGCGCCGAGCCGAAGCTCAGCGCCCCTTTTCGCGTACGCGGGACGTCAGCGCCGGCCGACGGTGAGCACCGGCTTGGTGACCTCGGCGAAGAAGTCGTTGCCCTTGTCGTCCACCACGATGAACGCGGGGAAGTCCGCCACCTCGATCTTCCAGACCGCCTCCATGCCCAGCTCGGGGTATTCGAGCACCTCGACGTGCTTGATGCAGTCCTGGGCCAGCCGGGCGGCCGGGCCGCCGATCGAGCCGAGGTAGAAGCCGCCGTGCTGCTGGCAGGAGCGGGTGACCTGGGCGGAGCGGTTGCCCTTGGCCAGCATCACCATCGAGCCGCCGGCCGCCTGGAACTTCTCCACGTACGCGTCCATCCGCCCGGCGGTGGTCGGGCCGAACGAGCCGGAGGCGTAGCCCTCGGGGGTCTTGGCCGGGCCGGCGTAGTAGACGGCGTGGTCGCGCAGGTACTGCGGCATCGGCTCGCCCGCGTCCAGCCGCTCGGCGATCTTGGCGTGGGCGATGTCCCGCGCCACGACGAGGGGGCCGGTCAGCGAGAGCCGCGTCTTCACCGGGTACTTGGACAGCTCGGCCCGGATCTCGTCCATCGGCCGGTTGAGGTCGACCCGGACCACCTCCGAGGCGTCGAGGTGGGCGTCGGTGACGTCGGGCAGGTAGCGCGCGGGGTCGGTCTCCAGGCGCTCCAGCCAGACGCCCGACGGCGTGATCTTGGCGACCGCCTGCCGGTCCGCCGAGCAGGAGACGGCGATGGCCACCGGGCAGGAGGCGCCGTGCCGGGGCAGCCGGACCACCCGTACGTCGTGGCAGAAGTAGCGGCCACCGAACTGCGCGCCGATGCCGAAGTTGCGGGTCAGCTCCAGCACCTCGGCCTCCAGCTCCAGGTCGCGGAAGCCGTGCGCGCTCATCGAGCCGGAGGTGGGCAGGTTGTCCAGGTACTTCGCGGAGGCGTACTTGGCGGTCTTCAGCGCGTACTCGGCGGAGGTGCCGCCGATCACGATGGCCAGGTGGTAGGGCGGGCAGGCGGCGGTGCCGATCAGCCGCAGCTTCTCCTCCAGGAACTGCATCATCCGCGTCGGGTTCAGCAGCGCCTTGGTCTCCTGGTAGAGGTACGACTTGTTGGCCGAACCGCCGCCCTTGGCCATGAAGAGGAACTTGTACGCGTCAGCGTGCCCGTCCGGGTCCTCGGCGTAGAGCTCCACCTGGGCGGGCAGGTTGCTGCCGGTGTTCCGCTCCTCCCACATGGTCAGCGGGGCGAGCTGGGAGTAGCGCAGGTTGAGCCGGGTGTACGCCTGGTAGACGCCGCGGGAGATGGCCTCGGCGTCGGTGCCGTCGGTGAGCACGTGCCGGCCGCGCTTGCCCATCACGATCGCGGTGCCGGTGTCCTGGCACATCGGCAGCACCCCGCCGGCGGCGATGTTGGCGTTGCGCAGCAGGTCCAGCGCGACGAACCGGTCGTTCGGCGAGGCCGCCGGATCGTCGATGATCGAGCGGAGCTGGGCCAGGTGCGCGGGGCGCAGGAAGTGGGCGATGTCGTGCATCGCCTCGGCGGTCAGCGCGGTCAGCGCGGAGGGCTCCACGGTGAGGAACCGACGGCCACCCGGGCCGTTGACGACGTCGACGCCCTCGTCGGTGACCAGGCGGTACTCGGTCTGGTCAGGACCGGTCGGCAGCAAGGGGGCGTACGAGAACGCGGCGGCACTGCTCATGACGGAAAAGCCTAGGGCAGGCGCGTCGATCGGTGGCACCCCCGGGGGCGTCCTGGGACGCCGCTCTCATCCGCCCGGCCGACGGCTCCGGGTCGCGGCGCGACGTCAGGCGCGCCGCGCCGGAGTCGTCGCAGCTCAGCAGAGTTCCTTCTTCGGCCCGCAGCTGCCCTGGTCGGACGGGGGCACGTAGGTGCCGCCCGGGTTCGGCCCCGGGACGCCGCCGCCCTCGTCCGGCGGGGGCGGCACGGTGCCGCCGGCGCCCCAGCGGACGTACCCGATCTCCCGCCCCTCGCCGATGATCATGCCGTTGGGGCCGACCGCCAGGGCGTTCGCCGAGGTACGCAGCACCACCAGTTCCTGACCGGTACGCGGGTCCACCGCGATCAGCCGGGACGGCTTCTCCTCCGCGATCACCGCCGCGTACGGGGTGAGCGCCGCCCCGCTCTTGCCGCCGGCGGGCCGGGTCCACCGGGTGCGGTCGACGGCGAGCTCCCGGCCGAAGATCGACTGCTTGTCGGCGCTGCGCACCAGCGCGTACCGGTCGTCGACGGCGAGCAGCTTCTCGCCGTCCGCGTCGACCTGGAGCAGCCGGCCGTCGTACCCGTCGAGCACCGCCTCGCGGCCGTCCGGGGCGACCCCGATGAGCACGTTCCGGGCGCCCTGCGGGTCCTCCCGCTGCACGCAGCCGGCGTAGTCGGCGGTCCGCAGGTTCAGCCCGGCGCGTCGCCACACCTGCTGTCCGGTGGCCGGGTCGACGGCGGAGATGCTGAAGTAGCAGGTCCCGTCCCGCGAGGTGGCGGTGATCCGGAGCAGCCGGCCGCCGATCACCGCGAGCCGCTCCTCCCGGCCGGGCTGGACGTTCTGCAGCACCCGCCCGGTGGCGGTGTCCACCACGTGCACCCGCCCGTCGACCGGGAAGCCGAGCAGCGGCGGCACGTTCTCCGGCCCGGCGATGTTGCCGTCGATGCGCGGGGCGCCCAGCCGGCGGGTGCCGAGCAGCTCCGGGTTGTCGGCGAGCACCCCGCTGTGCACGCCGGGCAGGAAGGCGGTCCAGAGCGGCCGGGTGCCGCGCGGCTCCCAGGCGCTCAACGTGCAGTCGGTGGGCGCGGCGCAGCGCACGTCGAGCAGCAGGTTGCGGTACGTCCAGACGGCGACCGCCTGGTCGTCGTGGCGGCGCACCACGCCGGTGGCCGGGTCGAGCAGCTCGTACCCCTTGACCAGGAGCTTGCCCACGGCGACGACCGGGTCCCGGTCGCCGCCCGCGACCGCCGCCCAGTCCGCCTTGCGCTCCCAGAGCTGGGTGCCGGTGGCCAGGCTGCGCGCCTCGACCCGGGTCCGCTGCTCTACGATCACGGTGTCGCTGGCGATGGTGACGCTCTTCGGGGTGCCGCCGACCCGCTGCTGCCAGACCACGTCCGGCTCGGAGATCGGCTGGCTCCGGTCGACCCAGTCCCACATGGTCGGAAACGGGTTCCACACGCCGGTCGCGGCGAGCACGACCACGGTGATGAGCCCCAGCAGCAACCAGCCGCGTACGCCAAGGCCCTTCACACCGCACACGGTAGCGACGATCACCGCTGCGCCGACCCTCCGAACGGCCGTGTCGCGCCGCTTTCTCGGCAAGCGGTCTACCCGCCGCGGGCGGCCGAGCGGACCAGCGGGAGGGTGCGGTAGGGGATCTGCTCGGCCAGCGCGATGATCGTGGAGGCGCGCCGGATGCCCTCGGACGAGACGATCTGGTCGATCACCCGCTGGAGGTCGGCGTTCGACCGGGCCACGATCCGGCAGAGCAGGTCGCTGGAGCCGGTGATGGTGTGCGCCTCGAGCACCTCGGGGATCGCCGCCAGGTGCGCGGTCACCGGATCGTGCCCGTGCCGTTGGCTGATCTCCAGGGTGACGAAGCTGGTCACCCCGAAGCCGATGGCCGCCGGGGAGATGTCCGGGCCGAAGCCGCCGATCACCCCCCGGTCGACGAGCTTGTCGAGCCGGGCCTGGACCGTGCCCCGGGCCACGCCGAGCCGGCGGGAGCACTCCAGCACCCCGATCCGGGGCTGCTCGGCCAGCAACGTGAGCAGTCGTGCATCCAGCTCATCGAGCTGTACATCCTGACCAGCACTCATGGGTTGTCACCCTACCGAATGCGCAACCTGACCAGCATTTCCGCCAACTGTTGCCCAACGGCCGCCGGCGCAGCGATCCTCGCCACAACAGCAACCGACGGCGGCCCACGAGGCCGGCCGGTACGCAAGGGAGGCCACCATGACCCAGGCGATCGACCGACCCCAGTCGACCGAGGAGGTCGACGCCGATGCCCTCATCGGCGCCGTCGACCACGACATCACCCGGGACCCGTTCCCGGTCAAGGGCCTCGACCACGTGCACTTCCTGGTCGGCAACGCCAAGCAGGCGGCCCACTACTACTCCACCGCGTACGGCATGACCTGCGTGGCGTACCGGGGTCCGGAGCAGGGCTACCGGGACCACGCCCAGTACGTGCTCACCAGCGGTTCCGCCCGGTTCGTGCTGACCGGCGTCGTCCGCCCGGACGCCGAGGGCGCCGAGCACGTGGCGAAGCACAGCGACGGCATCTCGGACATCGCGCTGGAGGTGCCGGACGTGGACGCCGCGTACGCGCACGCCACCGCGCAGGGCGCGACCGGTCTGGTCGAGCCGCACGACGTCAGCGACGAGCACGGCACCGTCCGGATGGCCGCCATCGCCACGTACGGCGACACCCGGCACACCCTGGTCGACCGGTCCCGCTACGCCGGCCCGTTCCTCCCCGGCTTCGTGGCCCGCGGCCCGATCGTGGACCGCCGGCCGATGATCGACGCCGGTCTCCAGCCGAAGCGCTTCTTCCAGGCCGTCGACCACGTGGTCGGCAACGTGGAGCTGGGCCGGATGGACGAGTGGGTCGAGTTCTACAAGCGGGTCATGGGCTTCACCAACATGGCCGAGTTCGTCGGGGACGACATCGCCACCGACTACTCCGCGCTGATGAGCAAGGTGGTCGCGAGCGGCACCCGGAAGGTGAAGTTCCCGCTCAACGAGCCGGCCATCGCCCGCAAGAAGTCGCAGATCGACGAGTACCTGGAGTTCTACCAGGGCCCCGGCGCCCAGCACATCGCCGTCGCCACCAACGACATCCTGGCCAGCGTCGACGCCATGCGCGCGGCCGGCGTCGAGTTCCTCGACACCCCGGACTCGTACTACGAGGACCCGGAGCTGCGCGCCCGGATCGGCCAGGTGCGGGTGCCGATCGAGGAGCTGCAGTCCCGCAAGATCCTGGTGGACCGGGACGAGGACGGCTACCTGCTGCAGATCTTCACCAAGCCGGTGCAGGACCGCCCGACCGTCTTCTTCGAGCTGATCGAGCGGCACGGCTCCCTCGGCTTCGGCAAGGGCAACTTCAAGGCCCTGTTCGAGGCCATCGAGCGGGAGCAGGAGAAGCGCGGCAACCTGTAACACTGTCCGCGTGACCCAGCCTCCCCCGAGCACTCCGCCGCCGCCCGCCGGGCCCCCGCCCGCGG
>NZ_JBSGJR010000028.1:0-28440 GCF_053605645.1 Micromonospora sp. NPDC003776 | reverse complement strand
ACGGGGCCGCTGTTGGCGCGGCCCCGTGCGCCGTGCTCCCAGTCCCATCAGCGACGCTCACAGCCAGGGTGGCGGGCCCTCGAACGTGAGGGCGTGCACGTCGAACAGCACGGCCGCCGCCACGCCCAACGCCGGTCCACCCTGACGGGCCCCCCAGGTGAGGAACGGCCCCGGTTCCGGGCCGGCCACCCCCAGGCCCTTGGTGTACTCGGCGTGCGCGGCGAGTGAGGCGATGCCCCGCCGCAACGGCTCACCCGTGACATCCACGCCGTGCGTCGGCCGCTCGGCCCCGGCGAAGCAGACGTAACGCACGCCGCCCCACGGCGACAACCCCTCGTCCACCAGCTCCGGGAAGATCCACCGGTTGCCCGCGTCGCGCGCGGCGTCCAGCGTGGCCAGCCCCACCGCCCGGTGGTCGGCCTGATTGGTCATGCCGCCCACCATCCGGACGGTGAAGGCGCCGGAGACGACGACCTCGGGCCGGTGGCGGCGGATCGCCCGGACGATGTCGCGGCGCAGGTCGGGGCCGTACTCGACGACGCCGTCGCGGTGGTCGAGGAACTCCACGACCTCTACGCCGACCTCCCGGGCCGCGGCGCGCTGCTCCTGCTCGCGCAAGGGCCCGGCCTGGTCCGGGTGCACGGCGTCGATCCCTGCCTCGCCGCGCGTGGCAAGCAGGTAGGTGACCTGCTTGCCCTGTGCGATCCACCGGGCGATCGCCGAGGCCGCACCGTACTCGATGTCGTCCGGGTGTGCGGCCACCGCGAGACAGCGGTCCCAGTCCTCCGGCAGCGCCGGTAGAAGCTCGTCCACGTCCACACCGTAGCCGCCGGGTCGCCGATCCGTCACCGCCGTGTCGGCCCGTCGCCGTCGGCCGAGCGAGCGATACTGAGCGGGTGGATCCCCGCCGGCTGCACCCGCAGGCCCGGGCGGCGATGCAGGTCCAGCACCGTGTCCCGCTCACCCGGGCGAACCTGCCGGCGGCACGGCTGAGCATGGTCGAGGCGACTCCCGCCGAGGTGGGCAGCGGACCGGCGATCCGGTCCGTGCTGGACGTCGACGCCGGCGGCGTGCCCGCCCGGCTCTACCGGGACCGTGACCACGACGTCCTGCCGGTGGTCCTCTACGCGCACGGCGGCGGCTGGGTGATGGGCAGCGTGGAGACCCACGACGGGCTGTGCCGACACCTGGCGGCGGCGTCCGGGTGGGCCGTGCTGTCCGTGGACTACCGGCTCGCGCCCGAGCACCCGTACCCCGCCGCGGTGGACGACCTGTCCTGCGCGCTGACCTGGCTGCGCGGGCCCGGGGCGGCCGCCCACCGCCTCGACCCGGACCGGACAGCGGTGGCCGGTGACTCGGTGGGCGGGCACCTCGCGGCGGTGACCGCGCGGCGCGCCCGGGATGCCGGCATCCGCCTTGCCGGGCAGCTGCTCATCTGCCCGGTCATCGACCCGGCGGCCGACTACCCCGACCTGGACGAGTACGGCCTGGACCGGGAGGAGATGCGGTTCTTCTGGGACGCGTTCGCCCCACCCGGCGTGGACCGGGCCCAGCCGGATGTGAACCCGCTCCGCGCCGACCTGGCCGGCCTCGCCCCCGCCGTGGTCATCACCGCCGAGCTCGACCTGCTCTCCGCCGAGGGTGAACGGTACGCGGCCGGGCTGCTCGCGGCCGGCGTCCCGGTCACCGCGGTCCGATACCAGGGACTCATCCACAACTTCCCGCGGAAGCTGGCCCTGTTCGACGCCGCCCATGTCGCCCTGGCCCAGTTGGCCACCGCGCTGAGCCGCTGGTGAATCGGTCGGTACGTTGCCGACCAGCCGGTCCGGAGTCGCGCCGACGCCGACACGTCGGACCTGCCTCGTATGGTGGTGGGGTGGCTGAGCGATCTCTGACCTTGATGGCGGTGCACGCGCACCCCGACGACGAGGCGACGAGCACGGGCGGCATCCTCGCCCGGTACGCGGCGGAGGGAGTCACGACCGTGCTCGTGACCTGCACCGACGGCCGGTGCGGCGACGGGCCCGGTGGGGTCAAGCCGGGCGACCCCGGGCACGACCCGCAGGCGGTGGTGGCGATGCGCCAGGCCGAGTTGACGGCCAGTTGCGAGGCGTTGAAGGTCACCCACCTGGAGACGCTCGGCTACGCCGACTCCGGAATGATGGGCTGGGCGGCCAACGACGCGCCCGGAGCGTTCTGGAACACCCCGGTCGGGGAGGCCGCCGACCGGCTGGCCGAGTTGATCCGTCACTACCGGCCCGACGTCGTCGTCACCTACGACGAGAACGGCTTCTACGGCCACCCGGACCACATCCAGGCGCACCGCATCACCATGGCGGCGGTCGAGCAGACCGGCATCCCGGCGAAGGTCTACTGGACCACCGTCCCGCGTAGCGCGTTCGAGGAGTTCGGCCGCGTCATGAAGGAGATCGGCGTCGAGTTTCCCGAGCCGGACGGGCCGTCGGAGGAGATGCCGGAGCTCGGCCTGCCGGACGACCAGATCACCACCTGGGTGGACACGAGCGCCTACGGCGCGCAGAAGTTCGAATCCCTGGCCACCCACGCCAGCCAGGCCGAGAACATCTTCTTCCTGCAACTCGGCCAGGAACGGTTCACCGAGCTCATGGGTGTGGAGACCTTCGTCCGGGTCCAGGACACCACCGGTGCGCCCACACCCGAGGACGACCTGTTCGCCGGGCTGCGCTGAACGGGCAGTGGCCGGCACCGGTCGGCCCGCGGGCACTCCGGCTCAGCTCAGCCGTTTGGCGCGGGCCATGAGGTAGCGCTGTTCCGGAATGCTGGCGGTCCGCTTCGCGGCCAACTGGTAAGCGTCCCGTGCCCCGGCCAGGTCCCCGGCCATCTCCAGCAGATGGGCGCGGACGGCGTGCAGCCGGTGGTGCCGGGCCATCCGTTCGTCGGTCTCCAGGGTGTCCAGCAGGGTCAGCCCCGATTCGGGCCCGTCGGTCATGGCCACCGCGACCGACCGGTTCAGGGTGACCATCGGGTTCGGGGCCAGCCGTTCCAGGATCCGGTACAGCGCGGCGATCTGCGCCCAGTCGGTCTGCGCGGCGCTGGGCGCCTCCAGGTGCACCGCCGCGATCGCCGCCTGCAACTGGTACGGCCCCGGCGGCGACCCGGCCATCGCCCGCGTGACCAGGGCGACGCCCTCCTGGATCGCGTCGGGGTCCCACCGCGTACGGTCCTGCTCGGCCAGCGGCACCAACACCCCGTCCGGGCCGGTACGCGCCGGACGGCGGGCGTCGGTCAGCAGCATCAGGGCGAGCAGCCCGGCCACCTCTCCGTCGGCGGGAAGAGCCCGGTGCAGTGACCGGGTCAGCCGGATCGCCTCGGCGACCAGGTCGGGGCGCTGCAGGTCGGCGCCGGAGCTGGCCGTGTATCCCTCGTTGAAGATCAGATAGAGAACCTGGCGCACCACCCGCAGCCGGTCGGCCCGCTCTGCCGCCGGTGGCAGGTCGAAGGTGGCACCGGCCGCCTTGATCCGCTGCTTGGCCCGGCTGATCCGGGGCCCCATGGTCGCCTCCGGCACCAGGAACGCGGCGGCGACCTCGGCGGTGGTCAGGCCGCCGAGGGCGCGCAGGGTCAGCGCCACCTGGGAAGCCGGGGTGAGGGACGGGTGGCAGCACATGAACAGCAGGGTCAGCGTGTCGTCCGTCTCCGGCGCCTGCTCCGACCCCACACCGGAGACGACCGGCAGCCCGGCGAGTGCGGCGGCCGTCGCCTCCCGACGACGGCGCGCCGCCTCGGCACGCACCTGGTCGACCAGCCGGCGGGTCGCGACCGTGGTCAGCCACGCCCTCGGATTCTCCGGCACCCCGTCGGCGGGCCACCGGGTCGCTGCGGCGAGCAGCGCCTCCTGCACGGCGTCCTCGGCGGCGTCGAACTGCCCGTACCGGCGGGTGAGCGCACCGAGGACCCGCGGCGCGAGTTTCCGCAGCAGGTCCTCGGCGCCCGCCCTCACATCTCCATCCCGGTCGAGAACATCACCGGCCGTACCTCGACGCCCAGCCCGTCGATGGCCGCGTCCGGGATCATCGCCGCCAACTCCACCGCGCGGTCCCGGTCGGCGCATTCGACCAGGTAGTAGCCGCCCAGGAACTCCTTCGCCTCCAGGTACGGGCCGTCGCTGACGACCGGCACGCCGTCGCGCACCCGTACCACCGCGCTGTTGGACGGATCCGCCAGCGCCTGGGTGACGATCAGCTCGCCGGACTCCTGGATGGCCTTGATGAAATCACCGTGGCCGTTCATCAGCGCCATGCTCTGGTCCTCGGTCAGGGCCTCCAGCACGGCCGGGTTGTTGTGCAACAGCAGCAGAAACTTCATCTCTGTCCCCTCCTGTCGTCGGTCCGGGGCGGGCCGACACCAGGGAGTCGGAGCACACCCGGTGACCTTGACGTCGGCCACTCAACATTTTTCGTCGCTGCCCGGAGGCCGGGCTATCCGTCCGCGGGCCGAGCGCAAGAACGTCCGATCGGCGCCGACCTCCGCACGACACCCGTCGAACGAGGAGGAACCACAGGTGCCCACCGTAACGCCCGCCGCGGGAGCGACCCGTTCCGGCCTGCGCGAGTGGCTGGGACTGGCCGTGCTGGCGCTGCCCACCCTGCTGGTGGCCCTGGACATCAACTCGGTGTTCCTGGCCCTGCCTCATCTCGGCGTCGACCTCGACGCCACCGCCGCACAGCAGTTGTGGGTGGCGGACGGGTACGGGCTCATGGTGGCCGGATTCGTCGTCACCATGGGTACGCTCGGCGACCGGATCGGTCGGCGCCGGCTGCTGATGGTCGGTGGCGCGGCCTTCGGCCTGCTGTCGCTGGTGTCCGCCTACGCGGTCGACCCGCTGACGCTGATCGCGGCCCGACTGCTCCTCGGCGTCGCGGGCGCCACCCTGATGCCCTCCACCCTCGCCCTGATCAGCACCATGTTCACCGAGGTCCGGCAGCGCGCCCTCGCCATCACGGCGTGGTCCACGTGCGTGTTCGCCGGCGCCGCCCTCGGACCGGTGCTCGGGGGAGTGCTGCTCACCCACTTCTGGTGGGGATCGGTGTTCCTGATCGGCGTGCCGACCATGGCCCTGCTCCTGGTCGCTGCCCCGCTGACGCTGCCCGAAGCCCGCAACCCCGAAGCCGGCCGGCTCGACCTGACCAGCGTGGCGTTGTCCCTGGCCGGGATCCTGGCGCTCACCTACGGCGTCAAGCAGTTGGGCACCGGCCGGGCCGACGTGCCCCTCGCCCTCGCCGCCGCGGTCGTCGGCTCGCTCTTCATCGTGCTGTTCGTCCGGCGCCAGCGCCGGCTGCGCGACCCGCTGCTGCGGCTGGACCTGCTGCGCGACCGCACCGTGTCGGCCGTGCTGGTCGCCCTGGTCGTCACCGGCGCCGGACTGGCCGGCATCGGGCTGCTCACCACGCAGTACCTGCAGGTCGTGCGAGGGTTGTCCCCGCTGGCCGCGGCCGTCTGGTTCGCCCCGATGGGGCTCGCGCTGGCCGCCGGTTGCACGCTCGCCCCGTTGACCCGGCGACGGCTCTCCGCCGGTGCCGCGATCGCCGGCGGCCTGGCGCTCTCCACCCTCGGGTTCCTGCCGGTCGCGCTCGCCGACGGGCCGGTGACGGTGATCGCCGGGGCCGCGCTGATCGCCCTGGGCACGGGCCCACTGTTCGCGCTGGGCACCGGCATCGTGATCGGCTCCGTCGCCCCGGAGCGGGCCGGGTCGGCGGCGGCACTGTCGGAGACCAGCAACTACCTGGGGGGTACGGTCGGCATCGCCCTGTTCGGCACCCTCGCGGCCGGCGTCTACCGCGCCCGGCTGGCCGGATTCGGCGAAGCACCGCCCGCCGCCCGGGAGTCCGTCGCCGACGCCGCCTCGGTCGCCGCCACGCTGCCCGCCGATTCGGCCGGCCGGCTGCTGGAGGCCGCGCACTCCGCGTTCACCAGCGGCCTCAGCGTCGTCGCCGGCTGCGGCGCCGTACTCTTCCTCGCCCTGGCCGTGCTCACCGCCCGGCGCTTCCGCTGATCACACGACCGGGCGGAGGGCTGGCGACGACGATCGCCTGGTGCCGATGCGGCGGTGGGCCGGGGTTCGGTCGGCTCCGGTGCTCCGGGGACGTCCGCGTGGCCGTCCCCGGAGTCCCGCCGGCGTCAGGTGATCGTGCAGGAGGCGCCGTTGAGCTGGAACGAGTTGGGCCTGGCGGTGTTACCGGTGTGCGTGGCCTGGAAGCCGACGGTGATCGACCCGTTGGCGGGGATGGTGGCGTTGTAGGCGAGGTTCCTGGCCGTCACCTGTCCGGACGTGGGGGAGTAGGAGGCGTTCCAGCCCGAGGTGATGGTCTGCCCACCGGGCAGGGTGAAGACCAGCGACCAGCCGTTGACGGCGCTGGGGCCGATGTTCGTGATGGTGAGGTTCTCGGTCAGCCCGTTGTTCCAGGCGTTGGCGGCGACGTTCACCGTGCAGAGGCCGGACGGCGGCGTGGTGGGGCTCGGCGACGTGGTCGGGCTCGGTGCGGTCGTCGGGCTGGACGAGGCGGTGGGGCTGGGCGGGGTGGACAGGCCGAAGAACTGGATGGCGGCCGCGGCCATGCCGCTGGCGGGCAGGGTGTGGCCGGCGCCCTGGATGCTGTACGCCTCGACCTGGACGGCGCCGCCGGCGTCGGCGTACCTGCGCCGGTTCCAGTTGGTCTGCGGCGTGTCGGTGGATGTCGGTGTCTGGCTGAGCCCGAACACGTTGGTCCACTGCTCGATCGTCTCCTGCAGCAACTGGTAGGGCACGAGCGTGTCGTTGGTGCCGTGCCACAACTGCACCCGTGGGCGAGGGCCGGTGTAGCCGGGATATGCCTGGCGGACCGCGTCGCCCCACTGCTGCGGCGTCCGGTTCATGCTCCCGCCGGTGCATTGGCTGGTCGCGGGTGGATAGTCCGCCGCGTTGGCGAAGCAGTTGAAAGGCACCCCCATGAACGCCGCGCCGGCCTTGAACACGTCTGGATAGAGGGCCAGCATGTGATTGGTCATCATGCCGCCGGACGAACTGCCGGTGGCGTAGACCCGGTCGGGGTCGGCACCGTACTGCTGCTGGACGTAGCGCACCATGGACACGATCGACACCGGGTCGCTGCCGCCGCCGCGGCGCTTGGCGGCGTCGGACCAGACGTCGAAGCAGTTGCCGAAGCCGGCCTGCTGGGTCGCGGTCGGGTAGATCACAATGAATCCGTACCGGTCCGCGAGGGTGGCGAACTCGCTGCCGGAGTAGAAGCCGGGGCCGGAGCCACCGCAGCCGTGCATGGCCACCACGGTCGCCGGGCGGGCCGGGCGGGAGTCCGGCACGTAGACGTGCATGCGCATCCCGCCGGGGTTGTCGCCGAAGTTGGTCACCTCGGTCAGGGACGCCGCGTACGCGGGGCGGAGGGTGGGGAACATCAGGCCGGCCGCCGCCAACGACGCGGTCACGACGAGCAGCAGTTTCCTTCTGATCTTCACGGGGACGACTCCTTCGATCGCCGGTGCAGCCAAGGGTTCGGGGTGCGCGTGTCCCGGTCGCGGGTTTGCCCAGGTCCCGCGGTGATCGCGCACTGCCCACGACGTGTGGCTTGCCAAGCCCGGCTCCGGATGGCGTCGTGTAGCAGATAGTGTTCCCGTCGGGCCGACAAGTGTCAATCGACGCTATTCGATGGACCATTCCTCGTTGCCTCGGCCCTCCGCCAGCCGGCGGCCCGTCTACAGTCGTTGCACCGTCCCTGAGTCGAGCCGGGAGCGCCTGTGGCAAGCCCCTTCACCATCGAGGAGCTGTATCCCCAGGACAGCGATCCCCCGCTGCGGCTGCCCCGGCGACAGGCGGGCAGCGCGCCCCAGGGCATGGCGGTGACCCTGCTGGCGGACTACACCCTGCGCACGCGTGCCGCGCTTCCCTCCGCTGCCATCGTCGCGTTGCTCACCGAATCCGGGGTGAGCGTGGCCGGTGCCCGTACCGCGATCAGCCGGCTGGCCCGCCGGACGGTGTTGGAGCGCAGCCGACAGGGGCGGTGCAGTTTCTACCGGCTCAGCCGCCCGGCGGCCGCCAACCTCTCCGCCGGGGGCAGCTGGATCCTCGCCTCCACCGTCCCGGCAGCGCGGTGGGATGGGCGTTGGACGATCGTGGCGTTCTCGCTCCCGCAGGACCGAAGCGCACAGCGGCGAGCGCTCCGCGGCCAGCTCCGCTGGCTCGGATACGCGCCCTTGTACGACGGGTTGTGGATCTCGCCGCAAGGGCTGACGGCGCCGGCTCGGGCGCAGCTCACCCGGTTCGCCCCGGGCGCCGTCACGGTGTTTCGTGGGCGACATGCCGAGCTCGACGCGACCGGCCACCGGGCGCCCATCGACGCCTGGGACGTCGGCGCGATCCACGGGCACTACGAGGCGTTCCTGCGGCGCTGGACACCGCTGCTGTCCAGGGTGAAATCGGGAGCGGTCGACGGGGCGGCCGCGGTGCGGGCGCGTACCGAGGTGATGGACACCTTCCGGCGCTTTCCCACCCTCGATCCGCAGCTGCCGGTGGAACTCCTCCCCGAGGGCTGGCTCAGGCAGCCGGCCCGGGAGCTGTTCGCCGCTGTCTACGACGGGCTCGTCGAGCCCGCCGAGCGACACGTCCGGGCGGTCGTCGAGCGGTTCGCCGACGGTCCCCAGCCCGGTGTCCGCGCCCACACCACCGCCGACCTCCTTGCTGGAGTCCGTGGCGACGCGGGCCGTGCGGAACCGGGGCCCGGAGGGCCGGCCGGCTGCTGACCCGCGCCCCGCTGGCCGGGACGGCGGCGAACGCGCGAACCGCAGAGCCTGCGCCGATGACGGGAGACCTCCCGCCGTCGAGAATGCTGTGCTTTAATCAAATGCATCGATGTTATCGATAACATCACTGTCGCGAGGCCGCCACCCCCGACCCTCGCAGCAGCGCAGTTCGCCAGGGCTCATCCCGCTCCTGCCGCAGGTGTTAGCGTTTACATCGACGGTTATTTATCTGTAGGGCTCCGTACCAGTCGGAAGCCCTACGCAGCCGAGGAGCCGTCATGGTGGTCTCTCATCTCCGTCCCGTCCCGTCCCGGCGGTGGCGTCTGCTGCGCTCGGTCCTGGCCCTCGTCCTGGTCGTCGGCAGCCCCGCTCTGCTGGCGCAGACGCACGCGGCCGTCGCCGCATCCGGGCCGGGCCCGATCGTGGGCGTGCAGTCCGGCCGTTGCGTCGACGTGCCGAACGGCAGCACCGCCAACGGCAGTCAGGTCCAGCTGTACGACTGCTCGGGCGGGCCCATGCAGACCTGGACGTACACGTCGGCGAGACAGTTCACCGTGTACGGAAGCAAGTGCCTGGACGCGAACGGCCAGGGCACCAGCCCCGGCACCCAGGTGATCATCTGGGACTGCAACGGCCAGGCCAACCAGCAGTGGAACGTCAACTCGGACGGCACCATCACCGGTGTCCAGTCCGGACTCTGCCTGGACGCCAGCGGCGCCGGCACCGCCAACGGCACCAGGATCATCCTCTGGACCTGCAATGGCCAGGCCAACCAGCGGTGGAGCACGTCGACGGCCCCATCGCCCCCGCCGCCCGGTGGCCGGCCGTGCGACATCTACGCCGCCGGCGGTACGCCGTGCGTCGCGGCGCACAGCACCACCCGGGCGTTGTTCTCGGCGTACGGCGGCAACCTCTACCAGGTCCGCCGCTCCTCGGACAACGCGACGCGGGACATCGGCGTGCTGAGCGCCGGTGGCTACGCCAACGCGGCGACGCAGGACACGTTCTGCGCGGGCACCGGCTGCGTGGTGACCGTCGTCTACGACCAGTCCGGGCGCGGCAACGACCTGTGGTACCAGGGCTCACCGCAAGTTCCCGGGTCCACCTCCAGTCGACCTGCCACCGCCACCACCGAGTCGCTGAGCGTCGGGGGCACCAAGGCGTACTCGCTGTACATCAACCGGGGCAACAGCTACTGGCGCGACGGGCACACCAGCGGCGTTCCCACCGGCAGCGCGCCCGAGGGCATGTACATGGTCACCAGCGGCACCCACGTCCACAGCGGTTGCTGCTTCGACTACGGCAACAGCGAGACAACTCGCAGCGCGGACGCCGCCGGCGCGATGGACGCGATCAACTTCAGCACCAGCTGCTGGTTCGGCGGCTGCTCCGGCACCGGCCCCTGGGTCCAGGCGGACCTGGAGTGGGGCCTCTACCCCGGCGGAAGCCAGTCGTGGAATCCCAACCAGCGGGCCTTCACCAGCAGGTTCGTCACCGCCACGCTGAAGAACAACGGCACCTCACGGTTCGCCATCAAAGGCAGCAACGCCCAGTCCGGCAGCCTGTACACCCTGTACGACGGCGCGCTGCCCGGTGGCTACAGCCCGATGAAGAAGCAGGGCGCCATCGTCCTGGGCAGCGGCGGCGACTGCTGCAAGCCCGGCGGGGGCGCCAACCTCAGCGCCGGCACCTTCTACGAGGGCGCCATGGTGGCGGGCTACCCGTCCGACGCGACCGAAAATGCGGTTCAGGCCGACATCGTCGCCGCCGGCTACCGCTGACCATCGCCGCATGCCGCGCCGCGGGCGATCCGGCTCGCGGAGCCCGGACCGTCCGCCGCCGTGGCACCCCACCGGCCAACCGCAGACTCCGCCGCCCCCCGGCTGATCCGTACCACCATCGAAGGGATCCGCGCATGTCGAGACCGAAGAAACTCCTCCGTCCATCGCGACTGACGGCGGCGCTGGCCGGCGCGGTCCTGGCCGCCACCGGCCTGGTCGCGGCGACCGCCGCGCCGGCCCAGGCCGCCACGTCGATCACCATCAACGGCTCCTCCGGCGGGCAGACGTTCGACGGTGTCGGCGCGGTCAGCGGCGGTGGCGGCAACAGTCGACTGCTCATCGACTACCCGGAGCCGCAGCGTGGCCAGATCCTCGACTACCTGTTCAAGCCCGGCTACGGTGCCGCCCTGCAGATCCTCAAGGTGGAGATGGGCGGTGACACCAACTCGACCAGCGGTGCCGAGCCGAGCCACGAGCACTTCCGCGGCGACCTCAACTGCAACCGCGGCTACGAGTGGTGGATCATGGAGCAGGCCAAGGCCCGCAACCCCAACATCAAGTTGGCGGCGCTGCCCTGGGGCGCCCCGGGGTGGATCGGCAACGGCACCTTCATGTCCCAGGACATGATCAACTACTACCTGGACTGGCTGGGCTGCGCCAGGCAGCACAACCTGACCATGGATTACCTCACCGCCGCGCAGAACGAGAAGCAGACGGACGCGAGCTGGACCATCAGCCTGCGCAGCGCGCTGAACAACAACGGCTACGGCGGCGTGAAGATCATTTTCGGTGACGACTACCCGGGTAGCTGGGGGCCGGCCAACGCGGTGGCGACCAACGCCACGCTGCGCAACAGCATCGACGTGCTCAGTGGCCACTACCCGTGCGGCTACCTCAGCGCGCAGACCTCGTGCTCGGTGTCGTCGACCGCCACGAGCACCGGGAAGACGCTGTGGGACAGCGAGGGCGGGTCACAGGACTACAACGACGGCGCCAAGCCACTGGCCCGGGGCGTCAACCGCGGATACATCGACGGCAGGATGGTCGCCTACCTCAACTGGGATCTCGTCGCGGCGATCACCCCGAACCTCCCGTGGGCCACCGTCGGGCTGGTCCTGGCCAACCAGCCCTGGTCCGGCTGGTACTCCGTCGGCAAGAACACCTGGGCCCTGGCGCACACGACGCAGTTCACCGCGCCGGGCTGGAAGTACCTGGACTCCGCCACCGGCTACCTCGGCGGCAACCGCAGCAACGGCAGTTACGTGTCGCTGAAGTCGACCAACAACACCGACTACAGCACCATCATAGAGACGATGGACGCCACCACCGCCCAACAGGTCAACGTCAGCGTCACCGGCGGCCTGTCCACCGGCCCGGTACACGTGTGGGCGACCAACCTCAACTCGAACAGCACCAACGACTTCTTCGTGCACACCAGCGACATCACCCCGTCGGGCGGCAGCTTCTCACTGACCGTCCAGCCCGGCTACCTCTACAGCATCACCACCACCGTCGGCCAGGGCAAAGGCACCGCCACCAGCCCCGGCCAGGGCTCGCTGAGCCTGCCGTACCGCGATGACTTCGACAGCTACGCCACCGGCAGGATGCCGAAGTACCTGCAGGACATGCAGGGTGCCTTCGAGGCCGTCGCCTGCGGGGGCGGCCGGTCCGGCATGTGCCTGCGCCAGATGTCGCCGCAGGCCCCGATCACCTGGAAGACCCTCGCCGACCCCGCCACCTACGGCGGCAGCCTGAGTTGGGGCAACTACACCGTCTCCGCCGACGCCATGCTCGAGAAGCCGGGCTACGCGCAGTTGGCAGGCCGGGTCGGCACCACGAACCTGGATCCCATCGGCCGCTACAACGCCTACCTCCTGCGCGTCACCGACACCGGCTCCTGGTCGATCCTGCGCAACGACACCGCCGGACAGCTCGCCACCCTGCGCAGCGGCACGGTTCCGGCGCTCGGCACCAACCGCTGGCACAGCCTCTCCCTCGGCTTCTCGGGCAGCACCATCACGGCCGGCATCGACGGCACGACGGTCGGCACCGTCAGCGACTCCTCCTTCGTCGCCGGCCAGGTCGGGTTCGGCACCAGCCAGGGTCAGACCGCCCAGTTCGACAACCTGTCGGTGGTGGCCGGCCCTGGAGGTGACCCGGGCGGCACCACCAGCCCCGTCCGCAACACCAACTCCGGCCGGTGCCTGGACGTACCCAACCAGTCGCAGACCAGCGGCACCCAGGTGACGCTCTGGGACTGCAACGGGGGTGCCAACCAGCAGTGGACCTACACCTCCGGCAAGCAGTTCCAGGTGTACGGGGCCAAGTGCCTGGACGCCAACGGCCAGGGCACCACCCGCGGCACCAAGGTGATCATCTGGGACTGCAACGGCGGCACCAACCAGCAGTGGAATGTCAACGCCGACGGCACCATCACCGGCCTCCAGTCCGGCATCTGCCTGGCCCCGAACGGCGGTGGCAGCGCCAACAGCACCCCGATCGTGCTCGCCACCTGCACCGGCGGCAACGACCAGAAATGGAGCCGGGGCTGATGCCCTGAGCACCGAGCCCGCGCCCGATGATGACCTGAGAGGAACAGTCATGCGAACAATGGCACGGTGGCTCGCGGCGGGCGCCGCGATTGCCGTCACGGTCGCCGGCCTGGTGGCCCAGGCCGGCTCGGCCGGCGCGGAATCCAACGGCGGGGTGCGGGTGATGCCGCTCGGTGACTCCATCACCGAGGGCACCCAGGTTCCGGGCGGCTACCGCATCGGCCTGTGGCAACGCCTCGCCAACGGTCGGTACACCACCGACTTCGTCGGATCCCAGTACAACGGGCCTGCCAGTCTCGGCGACCACGACCACGAGGGCCACCCCGGCTGGCGCATCGACCAGATCGACGCCAACATCGTCGGCTGGCTGAACACCTACCAGCCGCGCACCGTTCTGCTGCACATCGGCACCAACGACATCCTGCAGAACTACAGCCTCTCCACCGCACCGAACCGGCTGTCCAGCCTGATCGATCACATCACCAACACCGCTCCCGCGGCGGACGTGTTCGTCGCGCAGCTGACTCCGCTGGCCAACAGCGGCCAGGAATCGGCCGTGCGCACCTTCAACGCGGCCATCCCGGGGATCGTGCAGAGCAAGGTGAACGCCGGCAGGCACGTCCACCTCGTCGACATGCACAGCGCCGTGACGACCGCCGACCTGATCGACGGCATTCATCCCACCGCCGGCGGCTACGACAAAATGGCCGCCGTCTGGTACAGCGGGCTGCAGGCGGTGCCCGGCAGCATCGGCACCCCGGGTGACACGGGCGGAACGACCACCCAGATCGTGGGCGTGCCGTCGGGGCGGTGCCTGGACGTGCCGAACGGCAGCACCACCAACGGCACCCAGGTCCAGCTGTACGACTGCTGGGGCGGCACCATGCAGCGCTGGACCTACACCGCGACCAAGCAGTTGCAGGTGCTCGGCAGCAAGTGCCTGGACGCCGAGGGGGGCGGCACCGGCAACGGCACCCGCGTCATCATCTGGGACTGCAACGGCCGTGCCAACCAGCAGTGGAACCTGAACACGAACGGCACGATCAGCGGCGTCCAGTCCGGACGCTGTCTCGACGCGTACAACTGGGGCACCGCCAACGGGACGAGGATCGTTCTCTGGGACTGCCACGGCGGCGCCAACCAGCAGTGGAGCCTGCGCAGCTGACCGACTGCTGGGCGGTGCCTTCCCCGCAGCGGGCATCCCGGTGCTCCCGTCGAGGCAGCACCGGGACGCCCGGTCAGCGGATCGAGTCGGTTCGCGGGTGACCGCCCGCCGCCGTGGGTGAGTCGGCTAACCGACCCGGACGAGTTGCCATTGCTGGTTGGCGCCGTTCCAGTCGGTGTACTGGACGACGTTGGCGCCGTCGGTGGTGGCGGCGCCCTGCACCTCGACGGCCTTGCCGCTGTTGCGGCTGATCAGTCGCAGGTAGCCGCTGGAGTCGGCGAGCCGGAACTGCTGGTTGGGGGCGTTGTTGTCGGTCCACTGGATGATCGCGGCGCCGTCGGCGGTGGAGGCGCCGGAGACGTCGAGGACCTTGCCGGAGTTGCGGGACCTGAGGCGGTAGTAGCCGCCGCCGGAGTCCACGAACTGCCACTGCTGGTTGGCGCCGTCGTTGCGGGTCCACTGGGTGATGCGGGCGCCGTCGTCGGTGGACTTGGCGTAGACGTCGAGGGCCTTGCCGCTGTTGCGGTTGAGCAGCACGTACCAGGCACTCGTGTCGACCGGCCCCGGGGGCGGGGTGGCGCCGCCGCTGTTGAGGGCGTTGAGGACGGCGGTGTAGGCGGCCTTCTTGTTGCCGTTGCTGTCGAAGAGCAGCGGGTTGTCACCGCTGCGCCAGGAGTCGCTGTCCCGGACGCCCCAGGTGGTGATGCCGGTGCAGCGGGTCACTGCCAGGCAGGCCTTGGTGACGGCGGCGTACATGTTGGCCTGGTTGGAGCCCTGGGTGATGTCCAGCTCGGTGATCTGCACGTCGACGCCGAGGTCGGCGAAGCGCTGGAGGTTGGCCTGGTAGTCGCCGGGGAGGCTGGTGCCGAGGTGGGACTGGAAGCCGACGCAGTCAATCGGCACGCCGCGGGACTTGAAGTCGCGGACCATGTTGTAGACGCCGGTCGACTTCGCGTTGACGCCGTCCGTGTTGTAGTCGTTGTAGCAGAGTTTGGCGCCGGGGTCGGCGGCCCGGGCGGCGCGGAAGGCGGCCTCGATCCAGTCGTCGCCCGTACGCTGGAGGTTGGAGTCGCGGCGGGCGCCGCTGGTGCCGTCGGCGAACGCCTCGTTGACCACGTCCCAGGCGTAGATCTTGCCCCTGTAGTGAGTGGCGACCTGGGTGACGTGGTTCATCATGGCCGAGCGCAGGGCGCTGCCGGAGAGGTTCTGCACCCAGCCGGGCTGCTGGGAATGCCAGAGCAGGGTGTGGCCGCGGACCTTCATGCCGTGCGCCTGGGCGTGCGAGACGATCTGGTCGCCGCCGGTGTAGTTGAACTGGTTCTGGGACGGCTCGGTGGCGTCCCACTTCATCTCATTTTCGGGGGTGAGCGCGTTGAACTCGCGGTCGAGAATGCTGGTGTACTGGCTGTCGGAGAGCTTGAACGCCGGCACGGCGGCGCCGAAGTAGCGGCCCTTCTCCGCGGCCGACGCGCCCAGCGTGGTGCCGGCGCTGGCGTCGCCGGCGGTCAGCAGCGGGGCGCCGGCGGCGATCAGCCCGGCGGTCACCAGGGCCAGGATCGCGTACAGCCGCCGCGGGAATCGGCGTCGCCGTTGCGGTGGACCGGAGGGTTGCCTCATGTCACTGCCTTTCGCATTCCTAGGAGCGGTGGTGGGTGGGTGTTGCGGGATCAGGGGGTGGTCATGTCGAACTTGCGGACGGTGACGGCGCCGCCGAGGGCGCGGGTGGCGTAGTTGAAGATCGCGTAGCGGTAGCCCATGAAGAACTGCCAGGCGTTGTTGAGAGTGAAGGCCGGGCCCAGGGCGGTGAAGTTCACGCCGTCGGTGCTGTAGGAGAACCGGGCCTGCCGGCCGGTGCCGGGGCGGATGTCGGCGCTGGCCCGCAACCAGATCCGGCCGCCGGAGACCGCGGCGGAGGCCGCCTCGGTGCCCGTTCCGGTGGTGTTCCAACTGCCGTCCATGGTCAGCCCGTTGACGAGCGTGACCCGGGTCGTGCCGCCGTCGCGTTTGACGCCGATCCAGGCCGAGGAGTCGCGCAGCATCGCCAGACCGGACCGGTCGCCGTCGCTCATGGCCGAGTAGTCCAGCTCGATCGTCGCCGTGGACGTCGGTCCCTGGATCCGGTGGGTGAGCGTGTTGCGGGCCGCGTACAGGTCGTTGGTGACGGTTGCCGTCTGCAGGCGCAGTCCGCTGCCGGTCGACCACTTCGTGTTGTCCGGGTTGTGGTTCCACTCCCATCGGGGGCCGAGGCCGCTGCCGGTGAAGGTGTCCGCGCCGGTCATCGGTTGCACCGTCTTCGAGGAGGCGGGGATGTTCGGCGCGGGATAGCTGGCGCCCCAGGCGCCGTTGACGGTCTGCACGCTGGGCCAGCCGTCGGCGGTCCAGGTGATGGGCGCCAGGACCGGGACCCGGCCGCCGGGGTACGCGTCCTGGAACGCCATGTAGTACCAGTCGCCGTTCTGGGTCTGCACGAGACCACCCTGGTGTGGCACGCCACCGCCGGAGATCGGGCCGGGCATGTTGAGCAGCACCTGGTGCATCTCGTACGGCCCGAAGGGGCTGTTGGAGCGCAGCACGTACTGGCCGTTGGCGGGGCGGGTGAGCCAGATGTAGTAGTAGCCGTTGCGCTTGTAGAAGCGCGACCCTTCCAGGGTGCCGACGCTCGACGGGGTGCTGAACACCTGCTGGGCGCGGACCTGGCTCAACCCGTCGGCCGACAGTTGCGCCACGCTGATGTTCGTGTTCCCGTACGCCACGTACATGGTGTCGTTGTCGTCGACGAGCAACCCGGCGTCGTAGTAGCAGTTATTGATCTGCGAGCGCTTCTGCCAGGTGCCGTCGACCGCCGTCGAGGTGTACACGTAGGTGCGGTTAAACTCGACGCAGCCGATCCAGTAGTACGTGCTGTTGCTTCTGCGGTAGTTGAACGCCGAGGCCCAGATGCCCTTGACGTACGCGCGGCCGCCGCTGAGGTCGTAGGCGCTGGAGCCGAAGTCGAGGCTCGGTACGGAGTGGCCGGCGTATTCCCAGTGCACCAGGTCGTAGGAGCGCAGGATCGGCGCGCCGGGGGAGTAGTGCATGGTCGACGCCGAGTAGTAGTAGGCGTCGCCGACCCGGATGATGTCACCGTCGGCGAAGTCCTGCCACACCACGGGATTCGTGTACGACGTCCCCGGCGGTGCCGGCGTGGTGGGGGTGGTGCCGTCGACCCGGACGAGTTGCCACTGCTGGTTGGCGCCGTTCCAGTCGGTGTACTGGACGATGTTGGCCCCATCGGTGGTGGCGGCGTTCTGCACCTCGACGGCTTTGCCGCTGTTGCGGTTGACGAGCCGGAGGTAGCCGTCGGCGGAGTCGTTGAGCTGGAATTGTTGGTTGGTGGCGTTGGCGTCGGTCCATTGGATGATGGGCGCGCCGTCGTTGGTGGCGCGGTTGGAGACGTCGAGGACCTTGCCGGAGTTGCGGGACTTGAGGCGGTAGTAGCCGCCGCCGGAGTCGACGAACTGCCATTGCTGGTTGTTGCCGTCGTTGCGGGTCCACTGGGTGATCCGGGCGCCGTCGGCGGTGGAGGCGCCGTAGACGTCCAGGGCCTTGCCGCTGTTGCGGTTGAGCAGCACGTACCAGGCACTCGGGTCGACCGATGCCGCAGCCGCCTCGGTGCCGTTCAGCGCGACGGCGGCCGCGCTCACCAGCAGCGCCACGGCGGCGGTGAGGGCCAGCGCCGGACGTCGGCCACGTCGGGGTCGCGCCATCGGTGGGGGCGCGTGGTCAATGGGCATGGGCGTGTTCCCTCCACTTGGCGGTCGGCGCCGCCTGTTAGCGCTAACAACAGGCGGTCGACATTGGACGTGAACGACTGTGGTACGGGGGCCCCGAGGTGCGCAGACCGTGCGCCCACTGCGCAGACATCGAGGTCGCCAACGTTGCCAGAATGTTTCCCGGCATTCAAGGGCTAGGCGCTCATCGATGCCGTGCGCGTCAAGGAGACCATATCTCGACCTGCCATCGTCCTGATCGATAACACTTTTTCTTCTGTGGGCAACTCCAGGTCGGGACGGTCGCATTCTTGACGCGGCGGCCGGTCTTCGGCGACAGTCAACGACCACCGTCAACAAGCTGCTCCTGGTGGCCGGACGGTGCGACCACCACCATTGATCAGCCGCCCGATCGGTTTGTGTGACTGCGACGTGAGGATGCGAGCTACCGGCACCAACGAGACGGACCTCCTGGTCGCGGCCCAGGCGGGCGACCGGCGGGCCATGGACGAGTTGGTCGGCCGCGGCCTGCCGCTGGTCTACACCCTCGTGCACCGCGCGCTGGGCGGGCATCCGGACACCGACGACGTCGTCCAGGACGCCATGCTGCGGGCCGTCCGCCGGCTTCCGGAACTGCACACCCCCGAGAGCTTCCGCCCATGGTTGGCCGCGATCGCCATGCGCCAGCTCAGCACTCATCTGCACCGCCGGCAGGTGGCTGCCCGCCGGACCGCCCCGTTGAACGAGGCGGCCGAGATGCCGGACGCCGAGGCCGCCGTCGAGGACCTGACGACGCTGCGCGTGGAGTTGAGCGGGCAGCGCCGCCAGGTCGTCCGGGCCAGTCGCTGGCTCGACCCGGACGACAAGGCGCTGCTCTCCCTGTGGTGGCTGGAGGTGGCGGGAGAGCTGAGCCGCAGCGAGCTGGCCTCGGCCCTGGCGGTCAGCGTCGCGCACACGGCTGTGCGGGTGCAGCGCATGCGGCACCAACTCGACCTGTGCCGTGAACTGGTCGTCGCCCTCGACGCCCGGCCGAGATGCCCCGAGCTCGAAGCCGCGGCAACGGCGTGGGACGGTGTCCCGAGCCCGTTGTGGCGCAAGCGCCTCGCCCGGCACACCAGGTCCTGCGAGCGCTGCGCGCGTCCCGCCGCCGGCATGATCGCCCCGGAGCGACTGCTCCTCGGGCTCGGCCTGCTACCCGTTCCGGTCGGGCTCGCTGCCGTGCTGGCCGCCAGGGGCGCGCTCGGCGCGGCGGCCACGTCGACGGTCGCCCTGCCCGGTGCCCTCGGCCCGGGATCCGGCGGCGGTGTCGGCGCGGGCATCAAGGCCGCGGTGTTCGGCCAGCTGCTCCAGCCCGTCGTGGCGCACCCGGTCGCCGCGATCGTCGTCGCGGCCCTCGCCGCCGGCGCTGCGGTCACCGTGTCGGTCCTGCCCACCCACGGGCCACCCGCCGCGTCCGCGCCGGTTGCGGCGCCGCCCTCCCCGTCCGGGCGGCGCACCAGTGCGTCCTTGCCGGCGGCCACCGTGCCGGTGCGGACGGCACCGGCGACTCCGGCCGCGAGACCCTCGGCCGGCCGTACCGCGTCCCTGGCCGCCGGACGGCTCGTGTCTGTGGAGTCGGTCAACGAGACCGGACGGTACGTGACGACAGTCGACGGGTTGGGCGTCCTGGTCCCGGTGGGGCCGGCCAGCACGGACGCGGCGCGCCGCCAGGCCACCTTCACCGTGCTCGCGGGCCTGGCCGACCCCGGCTGCTTCTCCTTCCGGGCCCGCGACGGCCGTTACCTGCGGCACGCGTACTGGCGGCTCCAGCTCAGTCCCGACCAGGGGACGGAGCTGTTCCGCGGTGACGCGACCTTCTGCGCCCGCGCCGGCTCGACGACCTCAGCCACGTCGCTGGAGGCGTCGAACTATCCCGGCTGGTTTCTGCGGCACCGGGACGGGCAGCTGTGGGTGGACCAGGCGGACGGCACCGCCGCCTTCCGGGCCGACAGCGCGTTCCGGATCCGCCCCGCCCTGGCCGGCTGACTCGGCGTCCGTGGCGAGCCCACGTGCTGATGGTCGGTCTCCTCGCGCTGCTCCGGTGACTCGAGCAGATTGGCCGAGCGTTTCGGCGCCTTCAAGAGGGCCCGCAATCGCGCTGGAGCGACCCGGCGCGGGCATCGGGGATAACACTTTTCGCGCCGCGCTTCAGATGGTCGTGAGCGAGAAGGCTCAATCGATTCGAAATAGACACGCTTCATTGATTGGGCTGGCTGTTATCGCTAACATGGCCTTCGCGGGCTGAGCGGGCGCCGGGACCGGGCGACGCCGGCCGCCCGCTCTGCCCCAGCCCGCCGGCCGGCTGGCCCCGGCCGCGAGCTTCCCGCCGCACCTGCCCTGCGCGCAGGTCACCTCGACGGGCCGACGCCACCGATGCCGGCACGCGCACGCGGCCCGCGCCGTCCTGTGGGCACGCGGCCCGCATCGAAGGAGTGATTCATGAACGTCAACGACGCGGCTCGTCCCGCCGCTCAGTCCGGACACCGCTGGCGGTCGCTGTCAACCGCCGCGGCGGCGGCGGTCGTCCTGGCCGGCACGCTCGTCACGGTCAACGCGGCGCCCGCGGCGGCCGCGACGGTCGACACCAGCGCCTCGTACGTCCTGATCAACCGCAACAGCGGCAAGGCGCTGGACGTGTACGGCGCGTCGACGGCCGACGGCGCGCGGATCACCCAGTGGACCCGCAACGACGGCGCCAACCAGCAGTGGCAATTCGTGGACTCGGGCGACGGCTACTACCGGCTGAGATCCCGCAACTCCGGCAAAATCCTGGACGTCTCCGGGGCCTCCACGGCCGACGGCGCGCCCGTGGTGCAGTGGAGCGACCACAACGGCACCAACCAGCAGTTTCGGCTGGCCGATTCCGCCGGCGGCTACGTGCGCTTCATCAACCGCAACAGCGGCAAGGCACTCGAGGTGCAGGGCGCGGCGACGACCGACGGCGCCAACATCGTGCAGTACACCGACTGGAACGGTGCCAACCAGCAGTGGCAACTGGTCGTGGTGTCCAACGGTGGCGGCACCGGTGGGGGATGCGGCAGGTCCCCCGGCCTGTCGAACGGCGCCCACACCATCCAGAGCGGTGGCAAGAGCCGCAGCTACATCCTGCGGCTCCCCGGCAACTACGACGGCAACCGCCAGTACCGGTTGATCTTTGCCTTCCACTGGCGGGGTGGCACCGCCGACGAGGTCGACTCGGGCGGTACCAGCGGCGCCGCCTGGTCCTACTACGGCCAGTTGGAGCAGTCGAACAACACCGCGATCCTCGTCGCGCCGCAGGGCCTCGGCAACGGTTGGGCCAACTCGGGCGGCGAGGACGTCACCTTCGTCGACGACATGATCCGGCAGATCGAGGGTGCCCTCTGCGTCAACCCGCAGCAGCGCTTCGCCCTCGGCTTCAGCTGGGGTGGCGGCATGAGCTACGCGCTGGCCTGTGCCCGGGCGAACGTCTTCCGGGCCGTCGCGGTCTTCAGCGGCGCGCAGATCAGCGGGTGCAGCGGCGGTACCCAGCCGATCGCGTACTTCGGGCTGCACGGCATCACCGACAGCGTGCTCAACATCTCCCAGGGGCGGGCGCTGCGCGACACGTTCGTCCGGAACAACGGCTGCACGCCGCAGAGCCCGCCGGAGCCGGCGGTCGGCAGCCGGACCCACATCACCACCGCCTACTCCGGCTGCCGGGCCGGCTACCCCGTGCAGTGGGCGGCGTTCGACAACGGCCACATGCCGGGCCCCGTGGACGGCACCTACGCCGAGAGCGGCGTGACGACCTGGACCAAGGGCGAGGTGTGGCGGTTCTTCGCCCAGTTCTAGCCCGCTGCTGCCCCCACCTGCGCAAGCGCGCTCACCACACCACCTTGCCGACAGGAGACGCCGTGCCCGTACCCCCATGCCCCACCAGCCGCAGGCGGCGGGCCGCCGGTGTCGCCGCGGTGGTCGTCACCGCCGCGGCGGCCGTGCTCGCCGCCGCCCCGCCCGCGGCCGCGGCCACCACCACCCTCTACGCCGCGCCCTCCGGCACCGGCACCGCATGCTCGGTCAGCCAACCGTGCTCGCTCACCGCCGCCCAGGCTGCGGTCCGCTCCCGCAACGCCGCGATGTCCGGCGACCTCGTCGTGGAGCTGGCCGACGGCGTCTACCGACTCTCCGCACCCATGCGACTGACCGCGGCCGACTCCGGCACCAACGGCTACACCGTCACCTGGCGGGCCGCCGCGTCGGCCCGACCGGTGATCAGCGGCGCCCGCGCGGTCACCGGCTGGTCGCTCGCCGACACCGGCAGGAACATCTGGCGGGCCAATGTCGGCGCCGGGATCGACAGCCGGCAGCTCTACGTCAACGGCGCGGTCGCCACCCGTGCCCGCACGGCCGTGAACCGGTCCGACTTCACCTTCACCACGACCGGCATGCGATTCAGCAACGGCGCGTTCAGCTACCTGAACAACCTCGCCAACCAGAACCGGATCGAGGTAGAGAGCGTCGGCTCGTTCACCGACCGGTATGCGCCGGTGCAGAGCATCGCCGCCAACGTCCTCACCATGCAGCAGCCGGCGTGGAACAACAACACCTTCGGCTACGACACCCTCAGCCGGCCACACCGGGCCGGCCCGTTCTACCTCACCAACGCGTACGAGTTCCTGGACTCGCCGGGGGAGTGGTATCTCGACCCCGGATCCGGGGTGCTCTCCTACATCCCGCTCGCCGGGCAGAACATGGCCACCACCAGCGTGGAGCTGCCCGTGCTCCAGTCTCTTGTCGACATCGGCGGCACGTACGACGCGCCGGCGCACCACATCTCGTTCAGCGGGATCACCTTCACCGGCACGAGCTGGCTCGGGCCCAGCAGCAACCAGGGCTTCGCCGACCAGCAGACCGGGGCCCACATCACCGGCACCTGGGCCCGACCCGCCGACGCCCTGACCTCGTGTCAGGAGGGCTGCCAGCTGTTCGAGGCCACCCGGCCGAGCTGGAGCCAGATGCCGGCCGCGGTACAGGTGTCCGCGGCCGACACCATCACCATCAGTGACTCCCAGTTCGTCAATCTGGGACAGACGGCGGTGGGCATCGGCAACGACGCCAACGCCCACGCCAGCGGGGTCGGCCTGGGCGCGAGCAACATCACGATCACCCGCTCCGAGATCGCCCGCAGCTCCGCCGGCGGCATCGTGGTCGGCGGGGTACGCGCCGACGCGCACCACCCCAGCGACTCCCGGATGGTCAACCGGGACATCACCATCAGCAACAACCGGATCCACGACCTGGGCCTGGACTACCGGGGCGTCGTATCCGTCCTGACCACCTACGTCACCACCGCCACCGTCTCCCACAACGAGGTCTACAACATGCCGTACACCGGCATGTCGATCGGCTACGGATGGGGCGCCAACGACGCGGGTGGCAGCACCGAGTACGCCAATCGTGGCCTGTACAACTACCAACCGCGCTACACCACGCCCACGACCGCGTCCAACAACCGGCTCACCGGCAACTACGTCCACGACGTCATGCAGCAGATGACCGACGGCTCCTGCATCTACACCCTGTCGGCCAACCCGAACGGGCTGATCAGCGACAACTACTGCCTGCGGACCAACGGCTGGTACGGGCTCTACTTCGACGAGGGCTCCCGGTACTACACCGCCCGCACCAATGTCTTCTCCGCCACCGGCACCTGGGCCACGGCCAACTACTGGGGCGGGGAGAACATGGGCAACTTCACCGTCACCGGCAACTGGTCGACCAACGGCAGCAGCAACGTGACCAACGGCGACCGCGGCAACGTCGTCTCCGGCAACACGACGGTCACCAACAACGACTGGCCGTCGGGCGCGCAGGTGGTGATGGCCGCCGCCGGCGTGCAGACCGGTGGTGGCCAGCAGAACGTGCTGATCGTCGGCGGCCAGTCGGGCCGCTGCGTGGAGATCGGCGGGTTCAGCACGACCAACGGCACCCAGGCGCAGCTCTGGGACTGCACCGGTGGCACCAACCAGCGGTGGACCTACACCGCCGGCAAGCAGCTGCAGGTGTACGGAAACAAGTGCCTCGACGCGTCCGGGCAGGGCACCGCCAACGGCACCCCAGTGATCATCTGGGACTGCAACGGCCAGGCCAACCAGCAGTGGAACGTGAACGCCAACGGCACGGTGACCGGTGTCCAGTCCGGGCTGTGCCTGGACGCCAACGGCGCCGCCACGGCGAACGGCACGAAGCTCATCCTCTGGGCGTGCAACGGGGGCACGAACCAGCAGTGGGCCCTGCGCAACTGAACACGGCGTGTGCGGCCGATCCCGGCCCCCCACCGGAGTCGCCGCACCCGCGTCGGACCACAATCGACAGCCCTTGGAGGCAGACATGAGGGTGTTCCCTCCACCCCCCGGCAGGCGCCCCGTCCGGCGGTTCCTCGCCTGGGTCGCGGCGGCGCTCTGCGCGGCGGCGCTCGTCCCCGGCGTGGCCCGGGCGGACAACCCGATCATCCAGCACATCTACACCGCCGACCCGGCTCCGCTCGTGCACAACGGCCGGGTGTACCTCTACACGGGTCACGACGAGGACGGCTCGACCTGGTTCACCATGAAGGAGTGGCGGGTCTGGTCGTCCGCCGACATGGTGAACTGGACCGACCACGGCTCGCCGCTCAGCATCGCCAGCTTCAGCTGGGCCAGCGCCGACGCCTGGGCCGGCCAGGTCGTCGCCCGCAACGGCAAGTTCTACTGGTACGTGCCCATGACCGTCCGGGCGACCGGCCGGATGGGCATCGGGGTGGCGGTGGCCGACAGCCCGACCGGTCCGTTCCGGGACGCCATAGGACGACCACTGGTGTCCAACGGAGAGATCGACCCGACCGTCTTCATCGACACCGACGGGCAGGCCTACCTCTACTGGGGCAACCCGAATCTCTGGTACGTGAAGCTGAACACCGACATGATCTCCTACTCGGGCAGCCCGACCCAGATTCCGCTCACCACCGCCGGGTTCGGCACGCGTACCGGTGACGCGAGCCGGCCGACCCTGTACGAGGAGGGGCCGTGGGTCTACAAGCGCAACGGCCTCTACTACAACGTCTTCGCGGCGAAGTGCTGCTCCGAGTTCATCGGCTACTCGACGGCCCCCGGCCCCACCGGGCCGTGGACCTATCGCGGGACGGTCATGCCGACCCAGGGCAGCAGCTTCACCAACCACCCCGGCATCGTCGACTTCAACGGCGGCTCGTACTTCTTCTACCACAACGGCGCGCTGCCGGGCGGCGGCGGCTTCACCCGCTCGGTCGCGGTCGAGAAGTTCTCCTACAACGCCGACGGCTCGATCCCTACCATCAACATGACCAGCACCGGGGCGCCGCAGGTCGGCGTCCTCAACCCCTACGTGCGCCAGGAGGCCGAGACGATCGCCTGGGAGTCGGGCATCGAGACCGAAGCCTCCAGTGAGGGCGGGATGGATGTCGGCTGGATCGAGAACGGCGACTACATCAAGGTCAAGGGGGTGGGCTTCGGTGCGGGGGCGAGTTCGTTCACCGCACGGGTGGCCTCGGCGACCAGCGGCGGCGCGATGGAACTCCGCCTGGACAGCACCACCGGCCCGGTGGTGGGACGGTGCAGCGTACCGGGCACCGGCGGCTGGCAGACCTGGGTGAACACCTCCTGCACCGTCACCGGCGCCACCGGCACCCACGACCTGTACCTGCGGTTCACCGGCGGCAGCGGCAACCTCTTCAACGTCAACTGGTGGCAGTTCGGCGCCACCGCCGGTGGCGGCGGGAACCTGATCGTCAACGGCGACGGCGAGGGCGGCACGTCGGGCTGGGGGGTCATGGGCAGCGGGACACTGTCGTCGAACGCCGTCGCGCACGGTGGCGCGGCCTCGCTGTCGATCACCGGGCGTACGGCGTCGTGGAACGGGCCCAGCCAGGACCTGACTTCGAAGCTCACCAGCGGCAGGAGCTACACCACGACCGCCTGGGTCCGCAGCGAGAGCGGGACGCCGACGGTGAAGGCGACCGTGGCGTTGACCGCCAACGGCACGACGAGCTACGTCGCGCTGACGCCGGGAACCGCGGTGAACCTGGACGGCTGGACCATGCTCACCGGCACCGCGATGCTCTCCTGGAGTGGAACCCTGGCCGGTGCCACCTTCTACGTGGAGAGCGCGGCGGGCACCGACAGCTTCCTGGTCGACGACGTCTCGCTCCAGTAGCCGGACCGGGTCGGGCCGGGCCCGGCTGCCTCGTCAGCCGCGGCCCGGCCGGCTCCGGCCGGACGGTGCCTCTCTCGTCGATGGTCGACGACACCGCATGCAGGCACGTCGCCGCGTCGATCTGCGGATCATTCGGCGATCCCCAATGTTAACGCCAACAATGAGCCGTCCCTGGACCGTGCGGGCGACGGGGGTTCCGCTGGGCGGAGGCGGTGCCGAGCAGCGGGGTGGTCGGCGCGCGACCGGACGGGTTGTTCCGGAAATGTTTCCACTTGACGAACGCTATGTTATCGCTCACAGTCGATGGGCAGGGACGGCGATGTCGATGGCTCACCGGGCAGGCCCCGCCTCGCCGGACCAACCAATCAGGTGCGGGGCTGGCCAGGAAAACGCCCTGTGAACGCTAACAATTCGGCGCCCGTCCAGTCCTGCGTTGCCCTGCGCCCGTCGTCGAGGCGGGCCCTTTGGCTCGTCGTCTCCAGAGGAGGATCATGTCTGCGTTTGGTAGGTCTCCATCGATCGCGCCGCCATCGCGCCGGCGCGGATGGTTGGCGCGGATCGTCGCCGCCGCCGCGACGGTGGTGGTGGCCGGTGGTGCCGCCGCGGTGGCGGTGTCGACGCCGGCCGCCGCGGCGACGGTCGACACGAGCGCGTGGTACGTGTTGCTCAACCGCAACAGTGGCAAGGCCGTGGACGTGTACAACCTGGCCACGAATGACGGCGCCCGGATCGTCCAGTGGACGCGCAACAACGGCAACCAGCAGCAGTGGCAGTTCGTGGACTCGGGCGGTGGCTACTACCGGCTGCGGTCGCGGCTGTCCGGCAAGGTGCTGGACGTCTACAACTGGTCGACCGCCAACAGCGCCGACATCGTGCAGTGGACCGACGGCAATCAGGCCAACCAGCAGTTCCGGCTGGCCGACTCGGACTCCGGCTACGTCCGGTTGATCAACCGGAACAGCAACAGGGCCATGGAGGTGATGGGCGCCTCGACCGCCGACGGCGGAGGCATCGTCCAGTACGACGACTGGAACGGCGCCAACCAGCAGTGGCAACTCGTCCGCGTCGACGGTGGGGGCACCCCCACCACGCCGCCGCCCACCACGCCACCGCCCGGCGGCACCTGTTCGCTGCCGTCGAGCTACCGCTGGACGTCGACCGGGTCGCTGGCGAACCCGAGGTCCGGGTGGGTGTCGCTGAAGGACTTCACCAACGTCGTCTACAACGGCAAGCACCTGGTCTATGCCACGACGCACGACACGGGCTCGACGTGGGGGTCGATGAACTTCAGTCCGTTCACCAACTGGTCGGACATGGCCTCGGCCACCCAGAACGCGATGCCGTTCGCCGCGGTCGCACCCACGCTGTTCTACTTCGCTCCGAAGAACATCTGGGTGCTCGCCTACCAGTGGGGTGGGACGGCCTTCTCCTACCGGACGTCGAGTGACCCGACCAACGTCAACGGGTGGTCCGCGCCGCAGGCGCTGTTCACCGGCAGCATCTCCGGCTCCGGTACCGGACCGATCGACCAGACGCTGATCGGTGACGGCACGAACATGTATCTGTTCTTCGCCGGGGACAACGGCAAGATCTACCGGGCCAGCATGCCGATCGGGAACTTCCCGGGCAACTTCGGCTCGAGCTACACCACGATCATGAGTGACTCGACGAACAACCTGTTCGAAGGGGTTCAGGTCTACAAGATTCAAGGCCAGAACCAGTACCTGATGCTCGTCGAGTCGATCGGCGCGCAGGGCCGCTACTTCCGCTCGTACACGGCCACCAGCCTCGGCGGTTCGTGGACGCCGCAGGCGACGAGCGAGAGCAACCCATTCGCCGGCAAGGCCAACAGCGGCGCCACCTGGACCAACGACATCAGCCACGGCGACCTGGTGCGGACCAACCCCGACCAGACCATGACCGTGGATCCCTGCAACCTGCAACTGCTCTACCAGGGACGGGCCACCAACTCCGGCGGCGACTACGGCCTCCTGCCGTACCGGCCGGGCGTGCTCACCCTGCAGCGCTAGTCGGGTGGAACGGAGCGGGCGGGCTCGGCGTGAGGTCGAGCCCGCCCGTTACCGCGGGCGCCGGGCCTCTGGGCCGAGGCACGCACCGCGGACGACGCACGGGTCGAGGTCCGGGTCCTGGCCTGCATGTCGGTGCTGGTGCGCGAGGACCGGCCGGCCGAAGCG
>NZ_JBSGJR010000027.1:0-29335 GCF_053605645.1 Micromonospora sp. NPDC003776 | reverse complement strand
TCAGCGCCGCACCCCCCGGTGGCTTCCCGCCATTCGTCGCGGATCTGCACATCCACTCGAAGTATTCGCGCGCGTGCAGCCGTGACCTGACCCTGAGACCGGCCGACCGGCGGGCGCCGCTTCGACGACCGGTCCACCGGCGGGCGCGGTTTCGACGAGCGGTCCACCGGTGGGCGCGGTTTCGACGACCGGGGTGGGCGGGGCTTCGCCGAGCGTGGTGAGCGCGCGCCGTCCGACCGGGAGCGTGGCGAGCGGCGGTACGGCGACCGCGACGGCCAGGGTGACCGGCGGTTCGGCGAGCGGGGTGGCGACTTCCGGGCCCCGGAGCGCCGGGGCGGCTTCCGGCCCGAGGGACGCGGCCGGGACGACCGGCGCGGCTACGGAGGACGTCCGCCGGCGCGGACCCACTGAGCTAACGGCACGACGGGACGCCGTCGTCGGGCACCCGCCCGGCGGCGGCGTTTCCGCATCCCGTGCCGGTGTCCCCGCAGTGGCGTAACGTCCGATTCATGCCGACCATGCCGAAGTCCCTCTTCTGGGCCAGGACCGACACCGCCGGCTCCGAGCACGTCGTCCTCGACGACCGTCAGGGCCTCACCGCGCAGGGTGTGCTGCTGGCCGTCGACCCGATCCCGTACACCTGCCGCTACCACCTGACCGTCGGCGCGGACGGGACGGCCGGCCGGCTGGAGGTCGAGGCCGAGGGGGCGGGCTGGGCCCGGAGCGTACGCCTGGAGCGGGGTGGGGACGGCTGGCAAGTGCGTACCGGCGAGGAGGGCAACCTGGACGCGGCGCTGGAGGCGGCCGGGCACCCGGCGGCCGGCCTGCCGGGCACGGAGGAGCCGGACCAGCTGGCCGACGCGCTCGACGTCGACCTGGGCGGGTCGCCGCTGTTCAACACCCTCCCGGTCCGCCGGCTCGGGCTGGGCCGGGCCCCCGCGGACCTGGCCCGGCAGGTCACCGTGGCCTGGGTGCTGGTACCCAGCCTGCTGGTGGTCCCCGCCGAGCAGGTCTACACCTCGCTGGGGCCCGGCCGGATCCGCTTCGCCAGCGGCACCTTCACCGCCGACCTCGACGTGGACCCCGACGGCTACGTGGTCCGCTATCCCGGCCTCGCCGAGCGGATCGGCTCCCGCTGACCGTCCGGCCCGCCGCCGACGGTCAGGCCGGCCAGGCGCCGGTGGTCAGGAACCGGTCGATGGTGGCCAGGTGCGGGACGAGGTCCAGGCCCTGCCTGGCCACCCACTCGTCGGCGTAGTACGTGTCGGCGTAGCGGTCACCGGGGTCGCAGATCAGGGTGACCACCGAGCCGGTCCGGCCGGCGGCGAGCAGCTCGGCGATCAGCCCGAAGGCACCCCAGAGGTTGGTGCCGGTGGAGCCGCCCACCCGCCGGCCGAGGATCCTCGACCCGGCCCGCATCGCGGCCAGCGAGGCGGCGTCGGGCACCCGGACCATCCGGTCCACCACCGAGGGCAGGAAGGACGCCTCGACGCAGGGCCGGCCGATCCCCTCGATGCGGGAGCCGCGCTCGGTGCGTACCGACCAGTCGCCGGCCTGCCAGGCCGGGTAGAAGGCGGAGTTCTCCGGGTCGACCACGCAGAGCTTGGTGGGCAGCCGGCGGTAGCGGGCGTACCGGCCGATGGTGGCGCTGGTGCCGCCGGTGCCGGCGCCCACCACGATCCACGCCGGTACGGGGTGTCGCTCCAGCGCGAGCTGCGCGTAGATGGCCTCGGCGATGTTGTTGTTGCCCCGCCAGTCGGTGGCCCGCTCGGCGTAGGTGAACTGGTCCATGAAGTGCCCGCCGGTGTCCTCAGCCAGCCAGCGCGCCTCGATCACCACCTTGGCCGGGTCCTCGACCAGGTGGCAGCGCCCGCCCTGGAACTCGATCTGGGCGATCTTCTCGGGCGACGTGGAGGCGGGCATGACCGCGATGAACGGCAGCCCCAGCATCCGGGCGAAGTACGCCTCGGAGACCGCAGTCGACCCGGAGGACGCCTCGATGACCGTGGTCTCCGGGCCGATCCAGCCGTTGCACAGCCCGTACAGGAAGAGCGAGCGGGCGAGCCGATGCTTGAGCGAACCGGTGGGGTGCACCGACTCGTCCTTGAGATAGAGGTCGATGCCCCACTCGCGGGGCAGCGGGAAGGGCAGAAGGTGGGTGTCGGCGGAGCGGTTGGCGTCCGCCTCGACCGCGGCGATCGCCTCGGTCACCCAGGTCCGGCTGGCCTCGTCACACCGGTCGAGATGAGTCACGTCGGCAACGTTACAAGCGAGGTCAGCTCGCGTCCGGGCGGGTCCGGTGGCGCTGCCGGCGCTGGCCGGCCCGGCCCGCCGCCCGCACCACTGGGAGGAGCGCCAGGGCCAGCCGGGGGAAGGCGTCGAGGAGCCGGACCTGGGCGCCGCGCCAGCGCGGCAGGCTGACCACCGGCCGCGGCCGGCGGGCCAGCCGCACGGCCCGCGCGGCCACCCGCTCCGGCGTCAGCAGCGTCCCGGTGAAGGAGGCCAGGGCCCCCGCGTCGTCCAGCTTGTCGTGCAGCATCGGCGTCCAGATCCCGTCCGGGCACAGGCACGACACGTGTACGTCCCGGACGCCGGCCATCCGCAGGTCGGTGAGGGTGCCGAGGCTGAACGCCAGCAGCGCGTGCTTGCTGGCCGCGTAGACGGTCTCGCCCGGGGCGGCGATCAGCCCGGCGAGCGACACGACGTTGAGCACGTGCCCGTGCCCCTGGGCCCGCATGACGCCGAGCGCGGCGAGGGTGCCGTTCATCGCGCCGAGCGTGTTCACCTCGATCAGCCGACGCCGGGTCGCCGCGTCGTGTGTCCAGGCGGGGCCGGTAACCAGGACGCCGGCGTTGTTCACCCAGAGGCCCAGGCCACCGGTGGCGCCCGCCGCCTCCGCCGCCACCTGGGCGCAGGCCGCCTCGTCGCGTACGTCGAGGGGGCGCGACCAGCCCCCGAGGGGGGCCGCGGCGGCGGCCACGGCCTCGGCGTCCAGGTCGGTGAGCAGCACCCGCCAGCCGTCGGCGTGCAGCGCGGCGGCGACCGCACGGCCCAGGCCGCCGGCCGCCCCGGTCACCACGGCCGCGCCCGGCATCGAGATCGTCATCGGCGCACGGTAGCGCCGCGCGCCGTCCGGGGCCAGATACCTTCGGTCCGCCTACCAACGTGATGACGCGAACGATTCGGCGGAGCGGCCCACCGTCGGGTGAGTCATCTGCGTCATCAGGTTCGTAGCGGGCGAAAGGACCCCACCTGGCGTCACGGCACGGCGGTCAGGAGGCGGACGGCTCGACCGGCTGGGGGCGGTTCTCCCACTTGGTGGACAACGCGATGCCGGTCCGGGTGGAGGCGACGCCCGGCGTCCGGTTGAGCCGGACGATCAGCTGCTCCAGCTCGGCGATGGTTCCGACCCGCGCCTTGAGCAGGAACGACTCGACGCCGGCCATGAAGTAGCAGGACTCGATCTCCGGCATCTGCCGGAACGCTTCGAGCACGTCGTCGGTGTCCGCGGTGGAGTCCTCCACGATACCGATCAGCGCGGTGACCGCGAGCCCGATCGCCTCCGGCTCGACCTCGGCCCGGTACGCCCGGATGACCCCGCCGGACTCGAGCTTGCCGACCCGCTCGTGCACCGCCGGGGCGGAGAGGCCCACCTGGCGGGCCAGCTCGGCGTACGACAGGCGGGCATTGCCGCGCAGCAGCTCCACGAGGCTCCGGTCGATCGCGTCCACGGAGAGTGACCCTATCCGTTCCGCCGTAACGTGAGACGGTCGGTATCAGTTGAACATGACGTCGCGTTGCCATTCACAAACGGATCGTCATGGGGGCTCTGCACCGGTACCATTTACTAACTTCTCATCATGTGCGTTTTTCGCGTTTGGCGGACAGGCCTGGCCGCCGGTGCTGTAATTGCCATACGTCCCTCATGACGGCTCTGGGCTCGCACCGGCCGGGGGCAGTGTGTTCAGCCGGGGGCTTCGTCGACGCGAGGAGGGGGCTGTGGACACTGGAGATCGCCTGCTGACACCGGGAGAGGTCGCTGCGCTGTTTCGGGTTGACCCGAAGACCGTGACCAGATGGGCAGCGGCCGGCCGGATCGGCAGCATCCGGACTCCAGGCGGGCATCGCCGGTTTCGGGAATCCGAGGTGCGGGCCCTGCTTGAAGGGGAGGGAATGCTGGACGAGGCGGAGGACATGGGCAAGGCACGCAACATGGGCCCGACCGCCTCGACCGGACCCGGCCCGGCGAACGCCGGCATGTACTGAGTCGGCACCGACCAGGACCCGGGCCGGACGTCAGTTCCGGTCCGTGTCCGGTCGGGCCGCCAGCTCGCCGGACCAGCGGCGGAACAGGGTGTGCGGCACACCGAGCGCGTCCAGCACCTTGCCGGCCACGAAGTCGATCAGTTGCTGGGCCGACGCCGCCGCTCCCGCGCCGTAGAAGCCGGGGCTGGCCGGCAGCACCACCGCGCCCGCGTCGTGCAGCGCGATGAGGTGCTCCAGGTGGCTGCGGGTCACCGGGGTCTCCCGAGGCACCACCACCACCGGCCGCCGCTCCTTGAGGTTCACCTCGGCGGCGCGCTGCAACAGGTCCTTGGACAGCCCGATCGCGATGCCGGCGCAGGCGGCCGTGCTCGCCGGCACGACCGCCATCCCGCGTACCGGGTAGGAGCCGCTGCTGGGTCCGGCGGCGAGGTCGCCCGCGGGCCAGTGCCGCAGGTCGGCGTCGGCGAGGTCGCGGCCCAGCCAGGCCGCCAGGTCCTCGGCCCAGTGCCCGTCCCGGAACGGGCGGCCGGTCTCGTCGAGGATGGTCAGCCGGGCGGCCCGGGAGACGATCAGGTCCACCGCCGCACCGGCGTCGAGCAGGCCGCGGACGACCGCGGCCGCGTACGGCGTACCGGACGCGCCGGAGACGCCGACCACCCATGGTTCGCGCATGCCGTCAAGCGTGCCTGGTCGGCTCCGGGACCGGGCGGGGACCCCCGGGAAGGGCGTCCCGGACGTCCCGGTTGCCCCACGAGCGCCGCCGTTGTCCACCCGGGCGGCACCGCTCCCGGCGACCTGCCATGCTTTCGTCGTATTCACGTCGATGGGAGGGGCCGGTGCTGACGGAGGCGGTGCTCCGGTCGCTGCGGTCCGACTGCCCGATCGAGCCCCGGCTCTCCCCGTACGCCGACCAGGTGCAGGACTGGCTCATCGACCAGCTCGACCGGCTCGACCTGCCGCCCGCACCGGCGGCCCGGCAACGGTTGGCCCGGGCCGGCTTCGCCCGCTACGCCGGCCGGCTCTACCCGGACGCCACCGAGCCCGACCTGCGGGTGCTGGCCGCGCTGTTCACCTGGTTCTTCCTGGTCGACGACGCCAGCGACGGGCCGGGCCGCCCAGATCCGGCACCGATCCGGGCCCTGCGGGACGGCACGCTCGCCCTGCTCCGGGAGGGTCCCCGGGCCCGGCACCCCGGCTTCTCCGGGCCGCTGCGGCGGTTGCTGGTGGGGGCCTGGCGGGAGCCCCGGCGCCGGATGCCGGCCCGCTGGCGGTTGCGGTTCGCCGACGCGGTCGTCGACCATCTCGACGGCGTCTGGCGGGAGGCGGTGGCCCGGCGCACGGGCCGCCCGCCCGGGGTCGACGAGTACGTGCAGCTGCGCCGGGCCACCTCGGCGGCGTACGTGTCGTACCCGCTGATCGAGTTCGCCGCCGCCCGCCCGCTGCCTGACCCGGTCTACCACCATCCCGCGCTGCACCGGCTCGGCCAGCTCGCCAACGACCTGCTCTCCTGGTTCAACGACATCGCCTCGCTGGACCGCGACCGGGTCGCGGCCGGCGGCCACAACCTGGTGCTGGCGGTCGCCGCCGAGCGGGACGTGCCGCTGGAGACCGCGGTGGCACTGGTCGCCGCGCGTTGGCGCACCGAGATGGCGCGCTTCATGGCGTTGCGCGCCGCCGTGCCGTCGTTCGGTCCGGCGCTGGACGAGTCGGTCGCCACCTATCTCGACGGGGTGGCCAACGCGGTCCGGGGCACCGTCGACTGGACGCTGGAGAGCGCCCGCTATCCGGTCGACGCCTGACCCGGGCTCGCGCCGGCGCCCGCCTCAGGGGCGCAGGCCGAGGCGGACCACCAGGTCGAGCAGGGCGAAGACGAACAGCGCGATGCCGACGAAGCCGTTGGCGGTGAAGAACGCCCGGTTGACCTTGCTGAGGTCGGTGGGGCTGACCACCAGGTGCTGGTAACCGAAGGCGAGCGCGGTGAGCGCCAGCCCGATCCACCACAGCCAGCCGAAGCCGACCAGCGCGCCGAACCAGATGAACAGCGCGAAGGTGACCACGTGCGCCACCGTGGAGGCGTGCAGCGCGAACCGCCGACCGTAGCGGGCCGGGACGCTGTGCACCCCGATCTCCCGGTCGATCTCCGAGTCCTGGCAGGCGTAGATCAGGTCGAAGCCGCCGATCCACAGGCCGACGGCGGCGCCGAGCAGCCAGGCTGGCCAGGAGCCGTCGAGCGTGCCGGTGACCGCGAGCCAGGCGCCGACCGGGCCGACCGCCTGGGCGATCGCCAGGATGGCGTGCGGCCAGTTGGTGAACCGCTTGCCGTACGGGTAGACGACCAGCGGGACCACGGCGAGCGGGGCGAGCACCAGGCAGAGCGGGTTGAGCAGGGCGGCGGCGGCCAGGAAGACCACCAGCGCGACGGCCGCGCCGGTCCACGCCGTCCGCACGCTCACCGCCCCGGTGACCAGCTCCCGGTTGGCGGTACGCGGGTTCCGCGCGTCGATCCGCCGATCGAGGATCCGGTTGGCGGCCATCGCGAAGGTCCGCGCCCCGACCATCGCCACGGTGATCAGCAGGAGGTCGAGCCAGCGGACCCGCCCGCCGTCGACCTGCATCGCGGTCAGCGCGGACAGGTACGCGAACGGCAGCGCGAAGACCGAGTGTTCGATCGTGACCAGCTTGAGGAAGGACTTGACCCGGCCCGGGCGTTCCACCGGGACCTCGGCGACGGTGGCCATCAGATGCCGTACTCCTTCCAGCGCTTGTCGACCAGCGAGACCACCTCGGGCGACATGGTCATCTCCTCCGGCCAGCCCCGGGTGTAGCCCTCGGTGGGCAGCTTCCGGGTCGCGTCGATGCCCGCCTTGCCGCCCCAGAACTGCTGGTAGGAGGAGTGGTCCAGGTGGTCGACCGGCCCCTCGGTGACCAGTAGGTCCCGGGCGTAGTCGACGTTGCCGAAGGCGCGGAACGCGACCTCGTTGTAGTCGTGCACGTCGCAGTCCTCGTCGACGATCACGATCAGCTTGGTCAGCGACATCAGGTGGGCGCCCCAGATCGCGTTCATCACCTTCTGGGCGTGCTTCGGGTAGCGCTTGCGGATGGCGACGATCGCGCAGTTGTGGAAGACCCCGGCGGCCGGCAGGTCGTAGTCGACGATGTCCGGGATCATCATCTTGAGCAGCGGCAGGAAGATCCGCTCGGTGGCCTTGCCGAGGCCGTGGTCCTCCTGCGGCGGCTTGGACGTGATGATCGAGTGGTAGACCGCGTCGCGCTGCATGGTCATCGTCTCGACGTGCAGCACCGGGAACGGCTCGACCGGGGTGTAGAAGCCGGTGTGGTCGCCGAACGGCCCCTCGGGCAGCCGCTCGCCGGGCTCCAGGTAGCCCTCCAGCACGATCTGGGCGTGCGCCGGGACCTGCAGCGGCACGGTCAGGCAGTCGACCATCTCCACCCGCTCACCGCGCAGGAAGCCGGCGAACAGGTATTCGTCGATGTCGCTGGGCAGCGGCGCGGTCGCCGCGTACGAGACCACCGGGTCGCAGCCGATGGCGATGGCCACCGGCAGGCGCTGGCCGAGCCGTTCGGCGACGGCGTGGTGGGCGGTGGAGTCCTTGTGGATCTGCCAGTGCATGCCCAGCGTGTTCCGGCTGTGCTGCTGGAGCCGGTAGAGCCCGAGGTTGCGCTTGCCGGTCTCCGGGTGCTTGGTGTGGGTCAGCCCGTAGTTGTGGAAGATCCCGCCGTCGCCGGGCCAGACCTGCAGGCCGGGCAGCCGGTTGAGGTCGACGTCGTCCCCCTTGTACACCACCTGCTGGCAGGGGGCGGTCTTGACCTTGCGCGGCGGCAGCGACTTGAGCTGCATGACCTTGCCCAGGCCGTCGCGGATGCCGGACCAGCCGACCGGCAGCTCCGGCTTGATCATCGCACCGATCCGCTCGCCGATCTCGTCGAGGGTCTCGACGCCGAGCGCCATGGCCATCCGCTTCTCGGTGCCGAACAGGTTGATCGCCACCGGCAGCTCGCCCCGGGTGGGCCGCTCGAAGAGCAGGGCCGGGCCGCCGTCGCGGACGGTCCGGGTGACCACCTCGCTGATCTCCAGCGTGGGGTCGACCGGGACACTCACCCGCCGCAGCTCCCCCGCGCGCTCGAGGGCGGCGAGGAAGTCCTTGAGATCGGTGTACGGGAAACCACGAGCCGCCATGCCCGCCAGTCTCCCGCACCGCCTGCCGCCCCGCCCACGCCGGGTCGTGTGATGTAAGGAAGCGCGCTCCTCAACGCCTCCGGTGGCGCAGTGCCCCTGTCGACCGCCGGCCGCATGGACGGGCACCGGCCGGGTAGACGGGCGCGGGGGGCGACGTATGGGGAACGGACGGGTTCCAGCTGGGTTCACCGAGCAGCGGGCACAGGTCGGCGACGTCACACTCAACTACGTCCGCGGCGGCCGAGGGCCCACGCTGATGCTGCTGCACGGCTATCCCCAGTGCTGGCGCATGTGGCGGCACGTGCTGCCCCGACTGGCCGAGTCGTACGAGGTGGTCGCGCCCGATCTGCGCGGCTTCGGCGGCAGCGACGCCCCGCCCGGCGGCTACGACAAGAAGACGGTCGCCGCCGACCTGCACGGGCTGCTCACCGTGCTCGGCCTGACCGGGGAGATCCGGCTGGTCGGCCACGACGTGGGCACCATGGTCGCGTACGCCTACGCGGCCGCCCATCCGGATCAGGTCGTGCGGCTGGTCCTCACCGAGGCCCCGATCCCCGACGAGAGCATCTACACGTTCCCGGCGCTGACCGCCGCCGGCCCGGCGGTGTGGAACTTCGGCTTCTTCACTGTCCCCAACGGCCTGCCGGAGCAGCTCGTCGCCGGCCGGGAGGCGGTCTGGGTGGACCGCTTCACCGACTCGATCATGGTCAACAAAGGCAGCCTCGGCCCGGACGACATCGAGGAGTACGCCGGGCACCTACGCGACGCGGCGCACCTGCGGGCCAGCTTCGGCTACTTCCGGGCCTTCGGGCAGGACATCGCCGACAACGCGGCGTACCGGTCGACCAAGCTCGCCATGCCGGTGCTCGCCGTCGGCGCCCGGGCCAGCCTCGGCCCCCAGGTGGCCGATCAGGTACGCCGGTACGCCGACACCGTCACCGGCGAGGTGGTCGAGGACTCCGGCCACTGGCTGTTCGAGGAGCGCCCGGACGAACTGCTCGCCCTGCTGCGGCGTTTCCTGTCCGACTGACCGCTCAGGCGGCCGGCTCCCAAGCGTACGCGGCCAGCGGGGGGTCGAGCGGGGCGTCGACGAGCCGGTTGGCGAAGGTCGAGATGGTGTACGCCCCGACGCCGAGCACCACGTCCAGCGCGTGCCGGCGCCGCCAACCGGCGGCGAGGAAGGCGTCCAGTTCGTCGTCGGGGACGGCGCCCCGGTGGTCGAGGACGGCCAGGGTGAACCGGCGTAGCGCCTCCAGGCGCGGCTCGGGCAGCGCGGTGCCGGCGCGCAGCGCGGAGATCAACTCGGGCGCCCCGCCGAGCCCCGTCAGGCTGGCGGTGTGCATGGCCACGCAGAGGTGGCACTCGTTGCGGGTGGCGACGGTGAGCACCACCACCTCGCGGGCAACCGGGTCGAGGTCGGTGGAGTCGAAGACGGCGATGGCGCCGAGGAAGCCCTTGAGCAGCTCCGGCGACTCGGCCAGCAGGGCGACGGCGGCCGGGAGATGGCCCTGCTTGCGCTGGACGGCGGCCATGATCTGACGCCCGGCGGCGGATGCGGTGTCGGCGGTGTGGACGGTGAAGACCGGTCGGGACACGACGGAACCCCTCACGTAAGATAGTCAACGTGGTTGATGAAATAGTAAACGAGGTTGTCGAATATGGCAACGCGTGACCGTCCCGGCTTCGCGCTGCCGCTGCTGCTGCTCGCCGGCTTCCGGACGCTCATCGACGACCTGCACGCCGAACTCGCCCGGCAGGGCCACCCCGAGCTGCGCCCGGCCCACGGCTTCGTCCTCCAGGCCGTCGGCCCGTCCGGCACCACGGCGTCCGACCTCGGCCAGCGCCTCGGCGTCTCCAAGCAGGCGGCCGGCAAGACCGTCGACCGGCTGGTCGCGCTCGGCTACCTCGAACGCGTCGACGACCCCGCCGACGCCCGCCGCAAGCTGGTCCAGATGACGGCGAAGGGCCGCGACGGGCTGCGCCGCTCCGCGATCGTCTTCGATCAGCTCCGGGACCGCTGGGCGGCCACCCTCGGCGCCGGCCGGGTCGCGGCGATCGAGGACGACCTGCGCCGGATGGTCCCGGCCGACGTCTTCCGCCTCGACGTACCGGGCTGGTTCAGCGGGTGACCGGGCACCTCAGTCGTGGTAGAGGCGGGCAGGATCCAGCAGGACGACATCCGGCCGTGCCGACGCCGCTCGGACGAGGTCGTCGACGAAGCCCTGGCCACTTGCCAACACCAGGCGGGTGGCCGCCGTGTCGAACCCCGGGCGCACGATCAGGAGTTCCCTGATTCGCTCCAACCGTTCCAGGTCGGCGAGGCCAAGCCGCCGGCCCCACTTGACTTCGCCGATCGCCAGCAACGGGCGCGGGCCGTCCCCCAGCGGCGGCTCGCCGAGGGCGACCAGGTCGAGTTCATGACTCTTCCGGCTGCCCGGATCGGTCACCGTGGCGGCACTCGCCTCCGCGACGAGCCCGCCCAGCAGATCGGGATCGGCGAAGCGCAGGGACCACTGGCGCACGATTTCCTCGAAGCGGGGGCCGAGGACCGCGCTGGCGTACCGGCGCTGCGAGCGGCGCCAGACGTCGGCCCCGCGACGCTGCTCGAGCGCGGTCCAGGCCGGTCGCATGATGGCCTGGTAGAACGTGATCAGTGGTTCGGTGATCCGGTAGCTGCTGCGGCCGCTCCGGAACGGATCCGGCTCGCGCGCGAGCAATCCGGCGTCCTCCAGCACGGTCAGTGGATGCTGAAGGTCGTTGGCTTTCCGCCCGATGTAGCCCGCGATGCCACCTCGGCTGGCATTGCCGTCCGCGACCGCCGCGAGCACCGAGTGGTACAGCGCCGTGTCCCGGAGGTCCGGGTCCTCGGCCAGCAGGTAGCGGGCCTCCCTGAACAGGGGACGGGCGGGATTGAGCACGGCCCGCACCACCCAGTCGTCGAAGTCCTCCGGGCCGGCCGGCGCGTCGTCCTGGACGTACTCCCGTCGGTAGGCGGGCGTGCCGCCCACGATGGCGAACACCCGGACCGCCAGCAGGGGGTCTGTGAGCCCCCAGAACGCGGCGGCCGCCCGGTAGTCCAGCGGCTGCACCGGCAACTCCAACCCGGCTCGTCCGCGCAGCGGGGCCGATCCGGCGAGCAGGCCACCCATGAAGGACAGCGCCGATCCGCACAGGAGCAGGCGCGTCCGGGACTCGGTTCGCTGCGGCCGGCCCGGGGTGAGCGCGTGCTGGATGATCGAGGGAAGATCACGCGCGGCACGCACCAGGTACGGAAACTCATCGAGGACGACGGTCTCCGGACGGTCGCGCCCGAGCGCGAGCAGGGCGTCGACGGCGGCACCCCAGTCGGCCAGGTGCACCGGGCCCGGCGACCCTGCGTAAATCCCCAGCGCCTCGCCCAGCCGGCGGAGCGACTCGGTCGACGTCGCCTCCGTGGCACCGAAGTAGAAGCCCCCACCGGACCGGGCAAGCTCGTAGAGCAGCAGCGTCTTGCCTTGGCGCCGGCGGCCGCTGACCACACCGAGCGTGGCGCCCGGCCGATCATCGGCGACGAATCGGGCGAGTTCCCCCCACTCCACGTCCCGATCGAAGATCTCGGCGGGCTTCACCGCTAGGGCCACGCTGTCCCCGCAATTCGTAGAACTACATTTCTTAGAAGTGTAGTCCTACATTTTGCGTCGCTGACAGCATTGCCCCCGGCGCGCCACGATGGGCGCATGGACGACGCGTACGTGGTGGGCGACCCGGACGGCCTGACCCCGCTCCAGGCGGAGATCCGGGACGCCGTGGCCCGGGAGCTGCACGCCCAGTTCGCCCTCCGGGCCGACCGGCTCGACCTGGCCGACCTGCCCGAGGTGGCCTACCAGATCACCCTGCGGGTCGACGGGGTGCTGAGCAGCAGACGACCGGCCCGCTGAGACGGCGCGACCGCCGAGGGCCCAGCGGGCTCCCGGCGGTCGGCGCGGCGCGGGTCAGTTGACGCCGGCGTACGAGTGCAGGCCGGTGAAGAAGAAGTTGACCCCGAAGAGGTTCATCAGCATGGTCAGGAAGCCCAGGATGGAGATCCAGGTGGCCACGTTGCGCTTGATGCTCGGGGTGGCCCGGGCGTGCAGATAGCCGGCGTAGACCACCCAGGAGATGAAGGCCCAGGTCTCCTTCGGGTCCCAGCCCCAGGCCCGACCCCAGGCGGCCTCGGCCCAGATCGCCCCGGCGATCACCGCGAAGGTGAAGATCGGGAACGCGAAGGCGTGCAGCGTGAAGGTCAGCCGCTCCAGGCCGGCCGCGGCCGGCAGCCGGCGGGCCAGGGTGTACGGGAAGCTGCGCTTGCCCTGCTCCCAGCCGGACCGCATCAGGTACGACGCGGCCGGCACCACGCCCAGCAGGAAGATGCCGGAGGCGAAGATGATCGTCGACACGTGGATGATGAACCAGTACGACTGGAGCGCCGGCATCAGCGGCGTGACCTGCACATAGAGCTTCAGCTCGGCGAACGCCAGCAGCAGCACCATGACCAGGGTCAGGAACAGCCCCAGCCGGCGCAGCTGCGGCTGCTTCCAGAGCACCACGAGCCAGGCGGCGACCCCGATGAAGGTGACCGTCAGCACGAACTCGTACATGTTGCCCCAGGGCATCCGCTCGGCGGCGATGCCCCGGGTGACCACCGCGCCCAGGTGCAGCGCGGCGGCGAGCACCGTCACCCAGGCGGCGATCCTGCCGGCCACCGCGGCCCGGGCGCCAGAGCGGCCGGTCCGGGTCTCGGCCGGTACGGCCACCGGCTCCTCGACGGTGCCGCCGGCCCCGCCGACGCCCGCGCCGACCAGCTCCCGGGCGGGGGCGGCGGCGACCTTCGTCGACACCGCGCGGGCATTGCCGAGCGCGTACTCGACGGCGTGGCTGATCATGGCGACCAGGTACGCCAGGATCGCGTACGTGACCAGCTGGTCGGAGAGTGCGGACATCACTCGTCTCCTTCTCGCGCCCGCCGGTCGTCCCGCCCGTCGTCGCTGACCGCGGCGACGAGCTGCGCGAACTCGTCGGCGAAACCCGGATGCTCGGTGCGCGGCAGCCCACCGGCCTCCACCAAGCTACTACCGCTCGTCGGAGATCCGGCGTCGGGGGGCGAAACCCGGAACCAGACCCGGCGCCGCCGGGCGAAGAGCGAACCCATCAGGCCGAGCAGCAGCGTCCCGCTGGCGACCAGCAGCAGGGTCTGTCCGGGGGCGTACCGGACCGCGATGGTGATGTACGGCTTGGTGCCGACGAACTCCAGCGTGCTGCCGTCGTCCAGGGTCCACTTCTCGCCGAGGCCCAGCTTCTTGTCGTCGATCTGCTTCAGCTTGCCGTTGGCGATCTGCCGCTGGTCGAGCTTGTAGACCGATCCGGGGATCCCGGCGTCCAGCCCGAGGTTGCCCCGGTAGGCGACCAGCACCACCGCCGGGTTGCGCTCCTCCGGGAAGTGGGAGGAGACGAACGGCGGCTTGTCCGGGGCGGTGGGGAGGTAGAGGCCCTCGAAGGCGACCTGCTGGTCGGGAGCGCGCTTGCCGGTCTTCGGGTCGACGTTCGCGTCCGGGAAGGCGGCGACACCCTCCTCGGTCGCGTTCGGGTCGCCGGTCCGCAGGAACGGCGCGGTGCTGGTCTGGCTGCGGCCGTACCGGTCGGTGTACTTGAGGATCGGGGCGTAGCCGTTGCCCAGCAGGTAGACGTTGGCCGAGCCGAGCCGCAGCGGCGAGTTGACCGAGAAGCCGGCCGTCCGGGTCGGCCCGCCCGGCTGGTCCACGTTCACCGTGGCCCAGTAGTGCGACGCCTGACCGGAGGGGAGGTACTTCGCCTCGAACTTCTCGAGGGTGAGGCAGAACGGCGGCAGGTCGGCGCTGTCCACCCGGGGGCCGAGGGTCGCCTCCGCGTACTGCTGGCGGGTGTTGCAGAAGGCGTTCTCGTCGCCCGAGACCAGGATCCGGTTGCCGTGCCAGCCGTACCAGGAGCCCACCGCGACCCCGAGCAGGACGGCGACCAGCGAGACGTGGAAGAGCAGGTTGCCGGTCTCCTTGAGGTAGCCCTTCTCGGCGGAGACCTCGTCGCCGCGGACCGTCACCCGCCAGCGGCGGCGGCGCAGCACCGCCGCGATGGCCTCGGCGTCGGCGGCGGCCGGCGCCTCCAGCACCGCGTGCTGCGGCAGCCGGTCGAGCCGCTTGGGCGCGGCCGGTGGCTTCATCCGCAGCGCCCGGACGTGGTCGCGCGCCCGGGGCAGGATGCAGCCGACCAGCGAGGTGAAGAGCAGCAGGTAGATCGCGGAGAACCAGACCGAGCCGAAGACCTCGAACATGCCCAGCTGGTCGAGCCGGGGCGCCAGGTCGGGGTGGTCGGTGAACCACTGGTTGACCTTCTCCGGGTTGACCCCGCGCTGCGGCAGCACGGAACCGGGGATGGCGGCGACCGCGAGCAGGAAGAGCAGGATCAAGGCGGTACGCATGCTGGTCAGCTGCCGCCAGGAGTTGCGCAGCAGGGCCAGCACCGGGTTGACCCGTCGCCGGGGCGCCTCGGCCGGCGGGCTGGCCGGCCGGTCGTCCACGGTCGTCATCAGATGCTCACCTCGCCCGTGCCCACGTGCGTCTGCAGCCAGATCACGAAGTTCTGCCAGCCGCCGGTGACCAGCGCCAGGCCGATCAGGATCAGCAGCACGCCGCCGATCCGGGTGACCCAGCGGCTGTTGCGCCGGACGGCGCGGAACACCCCGAGCAGGCGGTGGAAGCCCAGCCCGAAGACGACGAACGGTACCCCCAGCCCGAGGCAGTACGCCACGGCGAGCAGCACCGCGCGGTCGGTCTTGCCCTCCACCGCCGCCATGCCGAGCACCGCGCTGAGCGTCGGGCCGGTGCAGGGCACCCAACTCAGTGCGAAGACCACGCCCAGAACCGGGGCGCCGAGCAGCCCGGCGGCGGGCAGCCGCTGGATCCGGAACTCGCGCTGCAGCCCGGGGATCACGCCCAGGTAGCCGAGCCCGAGCACGACCACCAGCGCGCCGATGACGATCTCCAGCACCCGCTCGTGCTCGAAGAAGACCTTGCCGATGCTGGAGAAGAGGATCGCGGTGGCGACGAAGACGGCGGTGAAACCGGCGATGAAGAGCAGCGTGCCGGCCAGCACCCGGGCCTTGACCGCGGTCACCGACCGGGCCGCCGGCGGGGCCGCGACGGCCACGCCCCCGGCGCCCGGCGTGGGGTCCGCGGCGGGCGGCGCCGGCGTCCGGGACCGGCCCTCGAGGTCGGTGCCGGCGAGGCCGGTGACGTAGGACAGGTAGCCGGGCATGAGGGGAAGGACGCACGGGGAGAGGAAGCTGACCAGCCCGGCGAGCGCCGCGGCGCCGATCGCGAGCAGCAGCGGCCCGGACTCGGCGACCTGGCGGAAGGTCTCGCCCATCAGCGGGACGCCGACTCTTCGGCGGCGATCTTCTCGACGATCGGGCGCAGCCCCTCCTGGGTCACCGCGGCCCGGACCACCGTGGCGATCCGGCCCTCGCGGTCGAGCACGACCGTGGCCGGGATGGTGTTCGGCGGGATGTCCAGGGCCAGCGCCAGCCGGCTCGCCGGGTCGAAGAGGCTCGGGTAGGTGACCCGGCCCTCCTCGAAGGCGAGCGCCTTGTCCTTGCTGTCCTGCACGTTGACGCCGAGGAAGGTTACCCCGGACGCCCGGGTCGCCTGGTAGGTGGCCTCCAGGTCGTCCGCCTCGGCGCGGCAGGGCGCGCACCAGGAACCCCAGAAGTTGACCACCACGACCTTGCCCCGGTCCTGGGCGACGTCGTACCGGCCGCCGGTGAGCAGGTCACCGGCGAGGGTAGGGGCCTTCGACCGCTGGTCCGGAGCGCACTCGATGATGCCGTTCCGGTCCGCGCAGCGGCTCTCCTGGCTGCCGGAGGAGCAGCCGACCAGCGCCGTTCCGGCGGTGACGGCGCAGAGCAGGACGGCGACGAGCCTCCGGGTGAGCATCAGGCCCCCTTGGCCGTCCGGGCGGTCGGCGAGATCGCGATCAGGTGAGCGGCCGGCTCGGAGTATCCGATGCCGACGATCTTGGCGCCGTCGAAGTGGAACGAGGTGAGGCTGGCCAGGCCGCACTGCCGCTTGCGCGGGTCGTGCCAGAGGCGCTTGCGCTCGACGTGCCGGCGCAGGGTCCAGATCGGGAGCTGGTGGGAGACGAGGACGGCCTCGCGCCCCTCGGCGGCCACCCGGGCGGCCTGCAGCGCGGCGAACATCCGCTCGGCGATCGCCTGGTACGCCTCGCCCCAGGACGGGGTGACCGGGTCGCGCAGCACCCACCAGTTGCGCGGGTCGCGGAACGAGCCGTCGCCCGGGGAGACCTTCTTGCCCTCGAACCAGTTGGCGCTCTCGATCAGCCGCTCGTCCACCCCGACCGGGAGCCCGAACTGGGCGGCGATCGGCTCGGCGGTCTGCTGGGCGCGCTCCAGCGGGCTGGCCACCACGTGCACCACGGTCCGCTCGGCGAGCGCCTGAGCGGCGGCCTTGGCCATCTGGACGCCCAGCTCGGAGAGGCGGAAACCGGGCAGCCGGCCGTAGAGGATGCCGTCCGGGTTGTAGACCTCGCCGTGCCGCAGCACGTGGACCACCGTCTCGCTCACCACTACCCCCCGTGTACCGCCGCTGCCGCCGCCGTCGCCGCGCCCGGCAGGGCGGCGGCGATCTGCTCCAGGGCGGCGTCATCGATCGCCGCCGACACGAACCACGACTCGAACGCGCTCGGCGGCAGGTAGACGCCGGCGGCGAGCATCGCGTGGAAGAACGCCTTGAACGCGGGCACCTGCTGGGTGCGGGCGCTGTCGTAGTCAACGACGTCGGCGTCGGTGAAGAAGATCGAGAACATGTTGCCCGCGTACGACAGCCGGTGCGGGACCCCGGCGGCGGCCAGCGCGTCGGCGGCGAGCTTGCCCACCGTGGCGGCCGTCTCGTCGAGCCGGCGGTAGAGGGCGTCGTCGGCCAGCCGCAGCGTGGCCAGGCCGGCGGCGCAGGCGAGCGGGTTACCGGAGAGGGTGCCGGCCTGGTAGACCGGGCCGGCCGGAGCCAGCTTCGCCATGATCTCCGCCCGGCCGCCGAACGCCGCGGCGGGCAGGCCGCCACCCATGACCTTCCCGTACGTCCACAGGTCGGCGTCCGAGGCGTCGAGGCCGTGCCAGCCGGCGCGGGAGACCCGGAACCCGGTCATCACCTCGTCGACGATGAGCAGTGCCCCGTGCGCGTGGGCGATCCGGGCGAGCTGTTGGTTGAAGCCCTCCCGGGGAGCGATGACGCCCATGTTGCCGGCGGCCGCCTCGGTGATGATCGCGGCGATGTGCGGCCCCTCGGCGGCGAACACCTCCTCCACCGCGCGGAGGTCGTTGTACGGCAGCACGATGGTGTCCCCGGCGGCCGCCCCGGTGACGCCGGGCGAATCGGGCAGGCCGAAGGTGGCCACCCCGGAGCCGGCGGCGGCGAGCAGCGCGTCCGAGTGGCCGTGGTAGCAGCCGGAGAACTTGACGATCTTGGCCCGACCGGTGAAGCCCCGGGCCAGCCGGATCGCCGACATTGTCGCCTCGGTGCCCGAGTTGACCAGGCGCACCTGCTCGACCGGGGTACGCGCGACGATCTCCGCCGCCAGGTCGACCTCACCCGGGGTCGGGGTGCCGAAGCTGGTGCCCAGCGCGGCGGCGGCGCGCAGCGCCTCGACCACCTCGGGGTGGGCGTGCCCGAGGATCAGCGGCCCCCAGGAGCAGACCAGGTCGACGTAGCGCCGGCCGTCGGCGTCGAAGAGCCAGGGACCCTCCCCCCGGACCATGAAGCGCGGGGTGCCGCCGACGGCACGGAACGCGCGCACGGGAGAGTTCACCCCGCCGGGCACGATGGCCTTGGCGCGGTCGAACAGGGCCTCGGAGGCCGGCGCGTCGGCCGGGTAGCGGCCGGATCCGGCGGAAAAGGTATCGGTCACGATGCCGCCCATTGTGTCAGCGCCGGGCGGCTGGTCGGCAGCCACCCCGCGTCGCGGGTTACCCGGCTCACGCCCCGCGTGGCCCCCTCATGATCGCCGGGGGCCGCCGGCTCGCCGGGCCGGGTGGTCGAGATCGCGATAGGCTGACGCGGTGGATCGCGCCGAACTGTCCATCACGGTGCACCGGACGGGCGACGAAGCCGTGCTTCGCCTTGCCGGTGAGATCGACATGCTCACGGCCGCCCAGCTGTCGACGGTTGTCAATGAGGTGCTGGCCGATCCCCCGCCGCGCATCGTGCTCGACCTGGCCGGCGTGACCTTCTGCGACTCCCAGGGCCTCGGCACCCTGGTGGTGCTCAGCCGCAAGGCCAGCCACGCCCAGAGCCTGCTGGTGCTGAGCAACGTCGGCGACTTCCTCCTCCGCGTCCTGGACATCACCGGCCTCCGCAGCGCCCTGATGATCCGCAACGGCACCCCCTGACCCCCCACCCGTCCTTGTTGATCAAGGAGTTTGCGTCTGATCGGGGGCGATTCCGGACGCAAACCCCTTGATCAACCGGCTGGCAGGGGGGTTAGACGGTGGGGATGTCGCGGCGGTGGAAGGTGGTCAGGCCGGCCGCCGCCAGGGCGAGGGCCAGGAGGGTGAGGGTCCAGAGGGGGGTGGCGCTCCAGGTGGGGCCGAGGGTCTGCGGGGTGTGGGTGAACGGGGAGAGGTCCAGCAGCCACTGGCTCAGCTTCAGCACCGCGCCGATCTGACCGAGCAGCACGCAGACCGCCAGCGCCCCCCAGGCCACCGGCGCGACCCGGGGCAGCATTCCGTAGAGCAGCACCGCCAACCCGGCCAGCACCCAGGCCGCCGGCACCTGGGCCAGCGCCGCGCCGAGCATCCGGGGCAGCTCGCCCGGCACGTCCCGCACGCTCAGGCCGTACGTCAGGCCGGTGGCCAGACCGGTCACGGCGAGCACCACCACCGGTCCGAGCAGCGCGAACACCACGTGCGACAGCAGCCAGGCGGACCGGCGCGTCTCGGTGGCGAGCAGCGGCTCGGTCCGGCCGGCGGACTCCTCCGCGCGCATCCGCAGCGCGGCCTGGATGCCGTAGCCGGCCGCGGCCCACCCGGCCAGGCTGAGCGTGGCCCCCAGGTAGGCGTCGGAGAGGCCGGCGGACCCGCCGATCTTGGCCATGATCTCCTCCAGCTGCGGGTTCCCCTCGACCGAGCGTCCGGCGGCCTTCGCGGCACCGCCCAGGATCAGCCCGAGCAGCCCGAAGCCGACGGACCACCAAAGGATCTGCCCCCGGTGCAGTCGCCAGGCCAGCCCGAACGGCCCGGCGAGAGCCGAGCCGGCGGTGGGCCGCCCGAGCCGGGGCGGCAGCAGGCCACCGCCCAGGTCGCGGCGCACCGACAGCGGGTACGCGGCCGCGGCGACCAGCGCCGCCACCAGCACCGGCAGCGCCGCCACCCACCAGCGCTCCCCCTCGTACGCCCGGATCCGCGGCCCCCAGCCCAGCGGGGAGAGCCAGCTCGGCCAGTCGTTGCTCGCGGTGTCCCCGACCAGGCGCAGCGCGAAGGACGCGGCGAGGACCGCGATCCCGACGCCCCGCGCCCCGCCCGCCGTCTCGGTGAGCTGGGCGGCCAGCCCGCCGACCGTGGCGAACACGATGCCGGTCAGCGCGGAGGCGAGGCCGTACGCGTACGAGCCGGTGGCCGGCAACCCGGTGGCGACCAGCCCGGCGGCGCTGAGCAGGCCCAGCAGCAGGTCGGCCGCGTACGTCACGAGCAGCGCGGCGGTCAGTCCGGCGTGCCGACCCAGCACCGAGCCGCCGAGCAGTTCCCGGCGCCCGGCCTCCTCCTCGGTACGGGTGTGCCGGATCACCGTGAGCAGGCTGGCCAGCCCGACGATCACCAGCAGGAAGCCGGCGCGCTGGGCGGTCAGTGCGCCCACGCTGTCGCCGTACAGCGGGCCGAGCAGCGCGACGATCGACGGGTTGCGGCCCGTGCCGGTGGCGTACGCCGCCCGCTCCGACTCGGTGGAGAAGAACTCGAAGAAGCTCTTCGCGTACGTCATCGGCAGGACGGCGAGGACCAGCACCCAGAGCGGGAGCAGGAAGCGGTCCCGGCGCAGGATCAGCCGGACCAGGTGGCGGGTGCCGGTCAGGGTGGTCATCGGGCCACCTCGGCCGGGGCGGTCTCGTAGTGCCGCAGGAACAGCTCCTCAAGGGTCGGCGGCTTGCTGACCAGGCTGCGTACGCCCAGCTCGGTGAGGCGGCGCAGGGCGGTGTCGAGCGCGGCGCCGTCCACGTCGAAGCGCACCCGGTTCCCGTCGACCCGCAGGTCGTGCACGCCGGGCAGGTCGGCCAGCCCGTCGAGCGGGGCGGCCAGCTCGGCGTCGATCGAGGTCCGGTGCAGGTGGCGCAGGTCCCCGAGGGTGCCGGACTCCACGGCGCGGCCGTTACGGATGATCGTCACCCGGTCGCAGAGCGCCTCCACCTCGGCCAGGATGTGGCTGGACAGCAGCACCGTGCGGCCGTCCTGCTTGGCCCGGTGCACCCAGTGCTGGAAGACCTCCTCCATCAGCGGGTCGAGCCCGGAGGTCGGCTCGTCGAGGATGAGCAGCTCGACGTCGGAGGCGAGCGCGGCGACCAGGCCGACCTTCTGCCGGTTGCCCTTCGAGTAGGCCCGGCCCTTCTTGCGCGGATCCAGTTCGAAGGACTCCAGCAGCTCGGCGCGGCGCTTCGGGTCGAGCCCGCCGCGCATCCGGCCGAGCAGGTCGATCACCTCGCCCCCGCTGAGCGTGGGCCAGAGGGTGACGTCGCCGGGGACGTACGCCAGCCGGCGGTGCAGGGCGACGGCGTCGCGCCAGGGGTCGCCGCCGAGCAGCCGGACCGCCCCCGCGTCCGCCCGCAGCAGGCCGAGCAGCACCCGGATGGTGGTGGACTTTCCCGAGCCGTTCGGGCCGAGGAACCCGTGCACCTCGCCCGCGCGCACGGTGAGGTCGAGTCCGTCGAGCGCTCGGGTCCGGCCGAAGGTCTTCACCAGGCCGGACACCTCAATAGGGGTTTCCATACTTCGGAAGCTACGCTCGTTTCATAAACTTGTGAAGACAGTGAGATCTGAGAGACGATCAGGTGTGATGAGCGAGACGACGCCGATGACCGAGCCGCCCCACCGGGACGAGGAAGAGGTCCACCTCTTCGTCGAACGGATGGCGATGGCGTTCGCGGAAGTCGGCTTCCCCCGGATGGCCGGCCGGGTGCTGTTCACCGTGATGAGCGCGGACGAGCCGCTGACCGCCGCCGAGATCGGCGAGCGGCTGGGGGTGAGCGCCGCGGCGGTCTCCGGCGCGGTCCGCTACCTGACCCAGTTCGCCATGCTGGTCCGCGAGCCGGTCAAGGGCTCCCGGCGGGACCGCTACCGGATGCCGGACAACGCCTGGTACGAGGCCACCATCACCAAGACCGGCCTCTACAAGAACTTCATCGACATCGCCAACGGCGGGGTCGACGCGCTGCTCGGGCGGACGACGCCGGCCGGCGAGCGGGTGGCCGAGATGCGGGACTTCTTCCTCTTCGTACAGGAGGAGATCGACGGCCTCGGCGAGCGGTGGCGGGCCCGGCGGGCCGCGACCGGGCACGGCGGCCGGGCCGAAGGCTGACCGTCAGGCCAGATTGCCCCAGCGCGCCTGCTCCAGGATGTCCACCGCACGGTCCCGGGCCTCCGGGCTGTCGTCCGCGCGCAGCACGGTGGTCGCCTCGTCCACCGCGTCGGTGAGCACCCGCCACTGCGCGTCCCGCTCCCGCACCAGGTCGGACTGGGCGGCGAGCTGCCGGGTCTTCACCCATAGCTCCACGAAGACCGACACCTTGGCCCGCAGCACCCACGGGTCGAACGGCTTGGTCAGGTAGTCGACCGCGCCGACCGCGTAGCCGCGCAGGGCGAGCTGGGCGTCCTTGTCCGCGGCGGTGAGGAAGATGATCGGTACGTGCCGGGTGCGCTCGCGCCGCTTGATGTGGGTGGCGGTCTCGAAGCCGTCCATGTCCGGCATCTGGGCGTCCAGCAGGATCACCGCGAAGTCGTCGACCAGGAGCTGCTTCAGCGCCGCCTCACCGCTCTCGACGGCGACCGACTGCACCGGAAGCCCCTGGAGGATGGCCTCCAGGGCCATCAGGTTCTCCCGCCGGTCGTCCACCAGCAGCGCCTTGGCCATCTGGGTCACGAAGTCTCCTCGCCTCGGCTCCGGCCGATCCAGGACGCCATCATCTCGATCAACTCGTCCAGGTCCACCGGCTTGGTGATGTAGTCACTGCCCCCGGCCGCGATCGCCGACTCCCGGTCACCCGGCATCGCCTTCGCGGTCAGGAAGACGATCGGCAGGTCCGCGAAGCGGTGGTTGCGGCGGATCTGCCGGGTCGTCTCGTATCCGTCCTGGTCCGGCATCATCGCGTCCATCAGCACGATGTCCACCTCCGGATGCTCGGCCAGTTGGCGGACCCCGTCCGCCCCGTTGTCCGAGTACAACACGGTCATCCCATGGAGTTCCAACGCAGAGGTCAGGGCGAACACGTTCCGGACGTCGTCGTCGACGATCAGGACGGTCACCCCCTCCAGCCGCCGGGTGGCCGGCGTCTCCGGCGGCTGGGGCAGCTCCATGGGCATGAGCAGGGACGACGGCAGGCCCGCGCGCTGCGGCGAGGGCGGCGCCGGCGCGACCACCGCGTCCGGTGCCAGCACGTCCGGTACGAAGAGGGTGAAGGTCGACCCCTGCTCCGGCGCCGACGACACGGTGATCGTGCCGCCGAGCAGGCGGGCCAAGTCCCGGCTGATCGACAGGCCCAGCCCGGTGCCGCCGTACCGCCGGCTGGTGGTGCCGTCGGCCTGCTGGAACGCCTCGAAGATCAGCGAGAGCTTGTCGTCCGAGACGCCGATGCCGGTGTCGATCACGGTGAACGCGATCACCTGCCGGGCGTTGGTGAGCGCCGGCACGTCGAAGACCGCGTTCTCGGCGGCCGGGGCGATCCGCAGCGTCACCGCGCCGTGGTCGGTGAACTTCACCGCGTTGGAGAGCAGGTTGCGCAGGATCTGCTGCAGCCGCTGGGCGTCGGTGACCAGCGCCGCCGGCAGGTCCTTGCTGATCCGCACCTGGAAGTCGAGGCCCTTCTCCTCGGCCTGCGGGGCGAACGCCTGCTCGACGTAGCCGCGGATCTCGGAGAAGTGGACCTCGGTCGGCTCCACGTCCATCCGGCCCGCCTCGATCTTGGACAGGTCGAGGATGTCGTCGATCAGCGAGAGCAGGTCCGAGCCGGCGCTGTGGATCGTCCGGGCGAACTCGATCTGCTTCGGGCTCAGGTTGTGCTCCGGGTTCTCCGCCAGCAGCCGGGCCAGCAGCAGCAGCGAGTTCAGCGGCGTTCGCAGCTCGTGGCTCATGTTCGCCAGGAACTCCGACTTGTACGCCGACGCCCGGGTGAGCTGCTGCGCCTTCTCCTCCAGGCCGAGGCGGGCCAGCTCGATCTCCCGGTTCTGCGTCTCGATGTTCGTCTTCTGCTCCGACAGCAGCCGGGCCTTGTCCTCCAGCTCGGCGTTGGTCCGCTGGAGCTCCGCCGACTGCTCCTGGAGTTCGTGCGCCAGCCGCTGCGACTGGGCCAGCAGCTCCTCCGTACGCCGGTTGGCCTGGATGGTGTTGACCGCGATGCCGATCGTGGTGACCAGCCGCTCCAGGAACGACAGGTGCAGCTCGGAGAAGGTGGTCACGCCGGCGAACTCGATCACCCCGAGCAGCTCTCCCTCGAAGAGCACGGGGAGCACGACCAGGTCGGCGGGGGGCGTCTCGGCCAGCCCGGAGCGCAGCACCAGGCGATGGTCGGGCTGGGTGCTGACCCGGATGGTCCGCCGGGAGAGCGCGGCCTGCCCGACCAGTCCCTCGCCCGGGCCGAACGTCACGTCATGTCCACGCGCCACGTAGCCGTAGGAGGCCGTGAGTCGCAGCCGCATGCTCCCCTCGGAGCTGTCCGCCAGGAAGAACGCGCCGAGCTGCGCGTCGACCAGCGGGGTCACCTCCATCATGATCATGCGGCAGACCTCGCCGAGGTCCCGCTGGCCCTGGAGCAGGCCGCCGATCCGGGCCAGGTTGGAGTCCAGCCAGCCCTGCTCGGCGTTCTTCTTGGTCGTCTCCCGGAGGGTGACGATCATCTGGTTGATGTTGTCCTTCAGCTCGGCGACCTCGCCCTGCGCCTTGACCGCGATCCGCTGGGTCAGGTCGCCCCGGGTCACCGAGGTGGAGACCTGCGCGATGGCCCGCAGCTGGGTGGTCAGAGTCGAGGCGAGCTGGTTGACGTTCTCGGTGAGGTCCCGCCAGGTGCCCGAGACGCCCTTCACCTGCGCCTGACCACCGAGCTTGCCCTCGGTACCCACCTCGCGGGCCACCCGGGTCACCTCGTCGGCGAACGACGACAGCTGATCCACCATCGTGTTCACGGTGTTCTTCAGCTCCAGGATCTCGCCCTGCGCATCCACGGTGATCTTCTGCGACAGGTCACCCTTGGCGACCGCGGTGGTCACGGAGGCGATGTTCCGCACCTGACCGGTCAGGTTCGACGCCATCGAGTTGACGTTGTCGGTGAGGTCCCGCCAGGTGCCCGAGACCCCCTTCACCTGCGCCTGACCACCGAGCTTGCCCTCGGTACCCACCTCGCGGGCCACCCGGGTCACCTCGTCCGCGAACGACGACAGCTGATCCACCATCGTGTTCACGGTGTTCTTCAGCTCCAGGATCTCGCCCTGCGCATCCACGGTGATCTTCTGCGACAGGTCACCCTTCGCCACCGCCGTCGACACCTGGGCGATGTTCCGCACCTGGCTGGTCAGGTTGGAGGCCATCGAGTTCACGTTGTCGGTGAGGTCGCGCCAGGTGCCGGCGACGCCGCGTACCTGGGCCTGGCCGCCGAGCTTGCCCTCGGTGCCCACCTCGCGGGCCACGCGGGTCACCTCGTCCGCGAACGACGACAGCTGATCCACCATGGTGTTGACCGTGGACTTCAGCTCCAGGATCTCGCCGCGGGCGTCCACCGTGATCTTCTGGCTCAGGTCGCCCTTCGCGACCGCGGTGGTGACCGAGGCGATGTTCCGCACCTGGGAGGTCAGGTTCGAGGCCATCGAGTTCACGTTGTCGGTCAGGTCGCGCCAGGTGCCCGAGACCCCCTTCACCTGCGCCTGACCGCCGAGCTTGCCCTCGGTGCCCACCTCACGGGCCACCCGGGTCACCTCGTCCGCGAACGACGACAGCTGATCCACCATCGTGTTCACGGTGTTCTTCAGCTCCAGGATCTCACCCTGCGCATCCACGGTGATCTTCTGCGACAGGTCACCCTTCGCCACCGCCGTCGACACCTGCGAGATGTTGCGGACCTGGCTGGTCAGGTTCCCGGCGAGCTGGTTCACGTTCTCGGTCAGGTCGCGCCAGGTGCCGGAGACCCCGCGTACCTGGGCCTGACCACCGAGCTTGCCCTCGATGCCCACCTCACGGGCCACCCGGGTCACCTCGTCCGCGAACGACGACAGCTGATCCACCATCGTGTTCACGGTGTCCTTCAGCTCCAGGATCTCACCCTGCGCGGCCACCGTGATCTTCTGGGAGAGGTCGCCCCGGGCAACCGCGGTCGAGACCTGGGCGATGTTCCGCACCTGCGCGGTCAGGTTCGACGCCATCGAGTTGACGCTGTCGGTCAGGTCCTTCCAGGTGCCCGCGACGTTCGGCACCTCCGCCTGACCGCCCAGGTTGCCCTCGGTGCCCACCTCGCGGGCCACCCGGGTCACCTGCTCGGCGAAGAGCCGCAGCGTGTCGGTGAGCGAGTTCATCGTGTCGGCCAGCTCGGCCACCTCGCCGCGCGCCCCGACAGTGATCTTCTGCGACAGGTCGCCCTTGGCCACCGCGGTCGCCACCTGCGAGATCGACCGCACCTGGCCGGTGAGGTTCGACGCCATGGTGTTCACCGAGTCGGTGAGGTCCTTCCAGGTGCCGGCCACCCCGCGTACGTCGGCCTGGCCGCCCAGCTTGCCCTCGGTGCCCACCTCACGGGCCACCCGGGTCACCTCGTCGGCGAAGGAGGAGAGCTGGTCGACCATGGTGTTCACGGTGCGGCCGATGCGCAGGTACTCACCGCGCAGCGGGCGACCGTCTATCTCCAGCGCCATGTGCTGGGACAGGTCGCCGTCCGCCACCGCCACGATCACCCGGGCGATCTCCGTGGTGGGGCGCCCCAGGTCGTCGATCAGCGAGTTGACCGCCCGCTGCCCCTCCGCCCACGAACCGTCCAGGCCCTCGTCGTCGAGACGCTCGGTGAGCCGGCCGTCCCGGCCGACGATCCGGCTGATCCGGCGCAGGTCCAGGTGCTGGCGCTCCTGGAGCGACGCCACGTCGTTGAAGGCGTCGGCCACCTCGCCGGCCAGGCCGGCCCTGCGGGGCAGCCGGACCCGGAGGTCGCCGCGACGTACCCGTCGTAGCGCCTCCACCAACTCGCCGAGGAGCACCTCGTGGTCGTCCGCGGCTACCGACTGTTTCGCCGTGGTCATCATTCCTCGCTCAGCTCGGGGCCCACCGGCTCGTGCCGACACGCGGCCATCCCATCATTCTGCCCGCGTCACGTCGAGGCGACGACCTGCTACCGACCGCCACGCCGCCGTTCCGGCCCGTCCCCGGCCGTCCGGCCGATCGGTGGACCGCTTGGCACCCGGGGTGGCGGCGGTGGAGGATACGAAGGTGCCAGCGGAGGAGAAGCCGCCGATGAACGGCGGCCCGGACGAGCACGTCCGCCGGGTCCGGCTTCCCGCCGACCGGCGTACGCCCGCCGCCGCCCGCGCGCTCGTCCGGTCCGTGCTCATCGAGGCCGGGCTGTCCGGTCTGGCCAACGAAGCGCTGCTGCTCACCACCGAACTCGCCACCAACGCCGTCGAACACGCCCGCACCGAACTGGACATCGAGGTCGAGGCGGACGACACCGGACTCACCGTGACGGTCACCGACTTCGCCTCGGGACCCGTCGAGGAGCTGGTGGTCGGCGTACGCAACGACGCCTCCGAGATCACCGAGGTGGCCGAGCGGGGGCGTGGGCTGCTGCTGGTCGACCACTTCGCCAGCCGGTGGGGCACCACCTACCTGCCCACCGGGAAGGGGGTCTGGTTCCGCCTCGACCGGTCCGGCACGACGCCGTCCGCCCGGCCGGTCGGAGCCGACCGCCGTACGCCGCTCGCCGGCGGGGACGCCACCGGGGAGACCACCCCGAGCGCCGCCGCGATGAGCGAGCTGCTGCAGACCAACCCCGACCCGTACGCCGACGATCCGCTGCCCGAGTTCGGCGCCGAGCTGCTGACCCGGCTCGCCGAGATGGTGGGCGCGGCCGGCGGCGTGGTCCGGCTGGACCGGGGCGACGGGCAGGGCACCCAGGTGCTCGCCCGGTACGGCCGGCAGCCCCGGGAGGGCAGCGACCTGCTCCGGGTGCCGCTCGCCGTGCACCGCCCGTACGCCGGTGAGCTGGAGCTGGATGCGGCCCCCTCCGCGTACGCCCGGCCGCTGGCCATGCTGGCGGCCGAGCGGCTCTCGCTGCACCTGGAGAACGACCGGCTGCGCCGGGCGGACATCCGCCGGTCGGCCTGGCTGACCTTCCTCGCCGAGGCGAGTGAGCTGCTGGCCCAGTCCCTCGACGTCGAGCTGACCATGGCGCTCGTCCCGCAGCTGGTGGTGCCCCGGCTGGGCCAGTGGTGCGCGGTGCACACCACCGACGAGTGGGGCCGGCTCCGGCTGGCCGCCGCCAGCCACGCCGACGAGGCGATGCTGCCGCAGCTGCACCGGGTGCTCCGGGAGACCGGGCCGGACTCGATCCAGTCCCGGCTGCGCGAGGCGTCCCGCAGTGCGGCGCAGGTGCCGCTGAGCGGGCCGATGGAGGGCTTCGCCGTACCGCTGATCGCGCGGGGGCAGCGGCTCGGCACCCTCGCCGTCGGCCGGCACCAGCGGCACCGGCACGACCCGGACGAGGTCTCGGTGCTGGAGGACGTGGCCCGGCGCGCGGCGCTGGCCATCGAGAACGCCCGGATCCACGCCGAGCGGCGCCGGGTGGCACAGACCCTGCAGAAGTCGCTGCTGCCGCCGGTGCTCCCGGTCGTCGAGGGCATCGGCTTCGCCGCCGAGTACGTGCCGACCGGGGACGAGGCCGAGGTCGGCGGCGACTTCTACGACGTGGTGCCACTCCCGGACGGCCGCTGGCTGGTGGTCATCGGGGACGTCTCCGGCAAGGGCGTGCAGGCGGCGGCGGTGACCGGCCTGGTGCGGGACGTGATCCGGGTGCTCGTCGGCGACGGCAAGCCGCTGCCGGAGGTGCTGGTCCGGCTGAACGAGACGCTGGTCGACCGGGGTGGCGGCCGGTACTGCACGCTCGCGCTGGCGGCGGTCGGGCCGGGTGAGGACCGGCAGCTCGACGTCTCGCTGCACCTGGCCGGGCACGACCGTCCGGTGCTGCTGCGCAGTGGGGGCGGGGCCGGCTTCGTCGGCACCGGCGGCACGGCGCTGGGCCTGCTCGACTCGATCGCCACGCCGACGGCGGAGGTCCCGCTCGGGCCGGGCGACGCGCTCATCTTCTACACCGACGGGGTCACCGAGCGGCGGCGCGGCCGGGAACTCTTCGGCACCGACCGGCTGCGCGAGTCGGCGGCCCCGCTCGCCGGCTACTCCGCCGACGTGGTGGCCGCCCGCCTCCGTGCCACCGCGATCGGCTTCTCGGTCGAACCCCCCCGCGACGACATCGCCGTCCTCGTCCTCCGCAACGACGCCCTCTAACCCCCTACCCCCGGGCCCGGCCGCCCACCGCCCGACCTGTTGATCAAGGGGTTTGCGTCTGGCACGGCCTCGAAACTGACGC
>NZ_JBSGJR010000026.1:0-29962 GCF_053605645.1 Micromonospora sp. NPDC003776 | reverse complement strand
ACCCGCAGCCGGTGGCGACGGTCAATGGCAGGCGTTGCCGGCGTCAGGCCGGGTAGAGCTCGTCGCGGATCCGGGCGGCGTCCCCGCACGGCCTGCCGGGCGGCCAACCAGAGCGGCCAGAGCACCGCCGGCAGGGAGACCTGCAACACCGACAGGTACCGGGCGTTGCCCAGCGGATCGGTGGCGGCGAGTGGGCTGCGGACGTACCCGAGCAGCGTCAGCGCGGCCCCGACGACCAGGGCGACCTGCGCGACCGCCCGGATCCGGCCGCCCGCCCCCGCCGCCCGCCGGTACGCGACCACCCCGAGCCCGGCGGCGGCCACCAGCAGCAGCAGGTACAACGGGCCGAACCACTCCTGCCAGCGGGCGCAGCCGTCCACCGGGCAGAGCCCGGAGGCCAGTGGCACCCCCTCCAGCAGCCCGCCGTGCAGCCGCGCGGACAGCGACGGGGCCACCCCGTCCTTGGTGCTGATCTCCCGAAACACCGAGAGCGAGTCCTGCCCGTCCGGGGCGACCACGTTGTCCTTGATCATCGGGGCGACGCCGGCCAGGAACCCGACCAGCAGCAGCACTCCCGGCCAGCCGACCAGGTCCCGGGGCGCCGCCCAGACCAGCACCACCCCCGCCACCGCCAGGTACGGCACGATCAACCAGTCGGACCAGAGCGCCACGCCGGCGAGCAGCCCGAACAGGCCGGTGGCCAGCCAGCGGTGCCGCACCCGGCGCTCGCCGAGCGCCACCGCGATCAGCAGCATCGCCAGCACGGCGGGCTTCACCTCGGGCCGCCCGCCCACCACGGTGAGCTGGTCCCGCACCACCCGCTCCGAGCCGAGCGCCAGCAGCCCCACCACGAAGGCGGCCAGCCACGGGGAGAAGAGCCGGCGGGTCAGCCGGTAGGCCAACCACAGGAAGACCGCGTAGAGCACGAGCAGCGGCAGCCGCAGCACCGGCCAGCTCGGCCCGGCCAGCCCGACCAGCGGCGCGGCCAGGTACGACTCGAGCATGCCCATGTAGCGCTGGCCGTAGAGGAAGACCGGTCGCTCGTGGCGGGTGGCGATGTGCAGCGCCGCGAGCCCGAAGGTGGCCTCGTCGCTGTTCGAGGCGGGCAGCGTCAGCAGGGTGAGGACCAGCCGGTAGCCGACCCCGGCCACCCCGAGCAGCAGGGCCACCACCGCCGGCCGGTCGAGCGTCGGACGCCAGCGCCCCGGGTCCCGCACTGGTGTCGACACGACCACGCCCCCGTCGTCGCCTGCGACCGCAGTCTGTCACGGCGGCGGCGGGCGGCGGGGTGGATCGGCGCAGACGACTCGCGTGGCCGGTCCCGTCCGGTTGTGGCAGATTGGCAGCGTGCCACCCACACCACCGGACCAACTGGCCGTACCCCAGCTGCACCGGGCCGCACGCATCGAGGACGCCGTGCACGGCCTGGTGGAACGCCGGCTGCGGCGCACCGGGTGGCAGGTCAACATCATCGCGTACGCCGGGTACGGCGCCCCGGGCTGGGCGCGGGTGCTCTGCCGGGTGCTGCTCGGCCGGCCCGACACCCGGCAGCGCGGGCGGCTGGAGAAGGTCCGCGGCTGGCGCAGCTTCGCCACCCTGCCCGCCAAGTACGCGAAGGTCACCATCGAGGCCGGTGGGGTGCGCACGGAGGCGACCGCCGACCGCAGCGGCTTCGTCGACACGGTCATCGAGGCGGACTTCACCCCCGGCTGGGGCTGCGTACGTCTCAGCGTGCCGGACGCCGAGCCGGTCGAGGCGCTGGTCCGGATCCTCGACCCGGAGGTCCGGTTCGGCATCCTCTCCGACATCGACGACACGGTGATGGTGACCGCGCTGCCCCGGCCGCTGCTCGCCGCCTGGAACACCTTCGTCCTCGACGAGCACGCCCGCGCCGCCGTCCCCGGCATGGCGGTGCTCTACGAGCGCCTGGTCACCGCCCACCCGGGCGCGCCGGTCTTCTACCTCTCCACCGGCGCGTGGAACGTCGCGCCGACGCTCACCCGGTTCCTGTCCCGGCACCTCTACCCGGCCGGGCCGCTGCTGCTGACCGACTGGGGGCCGACGGCGGACCGCTGGTTCCGCAGCGGACGGGAGCACAAGCGGGCCACCCTGGCCCGGCTGGCCCGGGAGTTCCCGGACGTTCGGTGGCTGCTGATCGGCGACGACGGGCAGCACGACCAGGAGATCTACCGCGAGTTCGCCGCCGCGCACCCGGACAACGTGGCCGGGGTGGCGATCCGCCGGCTGTCGCCCACCCAGTCGGTGCTGGCCGGTAGCCTGCCCGCCCCACCCGGCCGGCCCTCGGCCGGGCCGGTGGGGCAGAAGTGGCTCGCCGCCCCCGACGGCGCCGGCCTGTGGAAACTCCTCCGCGAAGCCGGCCTCGTCTGACCCGTCCCGCTTCGTCGGATCCCCGGCCGTATCGCTACGCACCGTAGTGCCCAAGCCGGCGAGAACTGGTGCGACCGACATGTCTCTCGGACATGAACATGTCCCACAGACATGTCGGTCTGAAGCCTGGCCTCGGCCCGTGCGGGTGCCCGGCTCAGGCGGTGGCGGCCTCGCTGGGTGCGGCGGCGGAGGTCCGGATGCCGAGCGCGGTGAGGCGTTCCCGGGCGGCGGGCACCGTGCCGGGGCGGGGGATCAGTCGCGGCGGAGCCAGAGCACGCCGAGCGGCGGGACCCGCAGCGCCACCGACGCCACCATGCCGTGCCACGGCACGTTCTCCGCCTGCACCGCGCCCAGGTTGCCGACACCGGAGCCGCCGTAGTGCTGCGCGTCGGTGTTCAGCACCTCGGTCCAGGTGCCGGCGGCGGGCAGCCCGACCCGGTAGCCCTCCAGCGGCCGCGCGGAGAAGTTGGCCACGCAGACCAGGGTCCCGCCGTCCGGGGCGATCCGGATGAACGAGACGGTGTTGTTGGCGACGTCGTCGCCGGCGATCCAGCGGAAGCCGGCCGGCTCGGTGTCCTGCGCCCAGAGCGCCGGGGTGGCCCGGTAGGCCCGGTTGAGGTCGCCGACCAGGCGCTGCACCCCGGCCCGGGCCGGATCGTGGGTCAGGTACCAGTCGAGGCCGCGCTCCTCGCTCCACTCCCGGTCGTCGGCCAGCTCGCAGCCCATGAAGAGCAACTGCTTGCCGGGGTGCGCCCACATGTACGCCAGCAGCGCCCGCACGTTGGCCAGCCGCTGCCAGGTGTCGCCGGGCATCTTGCCGGCCAGGGAGCCCTTGCCGTGCACCACCTCGTCGTGGCTGATCGGCAGCACGTAGTTCTCGCTCCAGGCGTAGGCCAGGGAGAAGGTGAGCTGGTGGTGGTGGTGCTGCCGGTAGATCGGGTCCTTGGAGGTGTAGAGCAGGGTGTCGTGCATCCAGCCCATGTTCCACTTGAAGCCGAAGCCCAGCCCGCCCTCGGCGGTGGGCCGGGTCACCCCGGGCCAGGCGGTGGACTCCTCGGCGACCATCACCACCCCGGCGTGCTGTTTGTAGACCGTGGCGTTGACCTCCTGCAGGAAGGCGATCGCCTCCAGGTTCTCCCGCCCGCCGTGCACGTTGGGCACCCACTGCCCCTCCTGGCGGGAGTAGTCGAGGTAGAGCATCGACGCCACGGCGTCGACGCGCAGCCCGTCGACGTGGAACTCGGCCAGCCAGTACAGCGCGTTGGCGACCAGGAAGTTGCGCACCTCCCGGCGGCCGAAGTCGAAGACGTACGTGCCCCAGTCGGGGTGCTCGCCGCGGCGCGGGTCCGGGTGCTCGTAGAGCGGGGTGCCGTCGAACCGGGCGAGGGCCCACTCGTCCTTGGGGAAGTGCGCCGGCACCCAGTCGAGGATCACCCCGATGCCGGCCTGGTGCAGCCGGTCCACCAGGTGGCGGAAGTCGTCCGGGTCGCCGAACCGGGCGGTGGGGGCGTAGTAGCCGGTGACCTGGTAGCCCCAGGAGCCGCCGAACGGGTGCTCCATCACCGGCAGGAACTCCACGTGGGTGAAGCCGAGTTCGGTGACGTACGCGGTCAGCTGCTCGGCCAGTTCGCGGTAGCCGAGGCCGGGCCGCCAGGAGCCCAGGTGCACCTCGTACACGCTCATCGGCTCCTCGTGCGGCCGCCGCCGCGCCCGCCGGGCGAGCCAGTCGGCGTCGCCCCACTCGTACCGGGAGGCGTGCACCACCGAGGCGGTGGCCGGCGGGACCTCGGTGCGGGCGGCCATCGGGTCGGCCTTGTCCCGCCAGTGTCCGTCCGGGCCGAGGATGCGGTACTTGTAGCGGGCGCCGGCCGGTACGCCCGGCACGAAGACCTCCCACACGCCGCTGGAGCCGAGCGAGCGCATCGGCCAGCCGTCGTCCGGCCCCCAGCCGGTGAAGTCGCCGACCACCCGCACACCCCGGGCGTTCGGCGCCCAGACGGTGAACGCCACGCCCTCGTCGAACAGCCGGGCGCCGAGCGCCTCCCACAGCCGCTCGTGCCGTCCCTCGCCGATCAGGTGCAGGTCCAGCTCGCCGAGGGTGGGCGGGTAGCGGTACGGGTCGTCGTGCACGGCGCCGTCCACCTCGACCCGGTAGTCGAGCACCTCGCCGGGGAGCACCGCCTCGAAGACGTCGAGGTCGTGCACCCGCTTCATCGGGTGCCGCTCGTCGCCGACGAGCAGGGCCACGGCACCGGCGCCGCGGCGCATGGTGCGGATGGTGGTCCGCCCGTCGGCGGGATGCGCGCCGAGCACGGCGTGCGGGTCGTACGCCTCGCCGGCGATCAACTGGTCCATCGTGCGTCGTCCTTCGCGGCCGGTGCGGTCGGGGCGGTGCCGCCGGACAGGTCGGCGGGTACGTCTTCGACGGTCAGGTCGGGCGTCGCCGCCGCCGGCGGCTCGGGTTCGGCCGGCGGGACGGGACGGCGCACGGTCAGCACGTGCGCGGGTTGCAGGTACGGGTCGAGCCGGACGGCGTTGCGCTGCCCCCAGTCGTAGCTGGCCCCGGTCAGCTCGTCGTGCACGGTGAACCGCTCGTGCCAGTCGAAGCCAAGCGCCGGCATGTCCAGGGTGGTGTTGCCCCACTGCACGGAGTGCGAGTCGAAGGAGCAGACCACGATGACGGTGTTGCCGGTGTCCGGGTCGTGCTTGGACCAGCAGAGCAGCGCCGGGTTGTCGATGTCGTGGAAGCGCAGGTTGCGCAGCCGGTGCAGGGCCGGGTTGTCGCGGCGTACCCGGTTGAGGGTGGCGATGAACGGGGCCAGCGAGCGGCCCTGCTCCTGCGCGCCGGTCCAGTCCCGGGGGCGCAGCTCGTACTTCTCGTTGTCCAGGTACTCCTCGGCGCCGGGGCGGGCCACGTGCTCGAACAGCTCGTAGCCGGCGTACATGCCCCAGGACGGGGAGAGCAGGGCGGCCAGCACCGCCCGGATCTTGAACATCGGTGGGCCGCCGTGCTGGAGCGACTCGTGCAGGATGTCCGGCGTGTTGGGCCAGAAGTTCGGCCGCATGTAGTCGGCCGCCGCGACCAGCTCCGCGCAGTACGCCCGCATCTCCGCCGCCGTCGTGCGCCAGGTGAAGTAGGTGTACGACTGGGTGAAGCCGATCTTGCCCAGGCCGTGCATGATCGCCGGGCGGGTGAACGCCTCGGCGAGGAAGAGCACGTCCGGGGCGACCGCCTTGACCTGCCAGATCAGCCAGTGCCAGAAGTCGAACGGCTTGGTGTGCGGGTTGTCCACCCGGAAGATCCGGATCCCTTCGCCAACCCAGTGCAGCACCACCCGCAGGATCTCCGCCCGGATGCCCTCCGGGTCGTTGTCGAAGTTCAGCGGGTAGATGTCCTGGTACTTCTTCGGCGGGTTCTCCGCGTAGGCGATGCTGCCGTCGGCCCGGGTGGTGAACCACTCGGGGTGCTCGGTCACCCACGGGTGGTCCGGGGCGCACTGCAGCGCCAGGTCCATCGCCACCTCCAGGCCCTGCTCGGTTGCGGCGGCGATGAACTCGCGGAAGTCCTCCGGCGTACCCAGGTCGGGGTGGATGGCGTCGTGGCCGCCCTCGGCGGCGCCGATCGCCCACGGCGAGCCGACGTCGTCCGGCCCCGCGGTGAGGGAGTTGTTGCGGCCCTTGCGGTTGACCCGTCCGATCGGGTGGATCGGCGGCAGGTAGAGCACGTCGAAGCCCATCGCCGCGACGCCCGGCAGGCGGTCCATGGCGGTGGCGAAGGTGCCCGACCGGGCGGGCGCGTCGACGGTGGCCGGGATCGCGCCCTCGGAGCGGGGGAAGAACTCGTACCAGGCGGAGAAGAGCGCCCGGGGGCGGTCCACCCAGAGCCGGTACTCGTCGCCGGTGGTGACCAGCTCGCGGACCGGATGGTCCCAGAGCAGCGGGGCCAGGTCGAGCGCGGGGCCGACCCGGCGGGGCAGGTCGAGGTCCGCGTCGCGCAGCCCCTTGGCGGCCGCCCGGACCCGCTCCCGGTCGGCGTCCGGGACCAGGTCGAGGGCCGCCTCCAGCACCCGGGCGCCCTCGGCCAGGTCGTTGGCCAGCTCCGCCGGGCCCTGGCCGGCGGCGACCTTCTTGGTGACCGCGTTCTGCCAGGTCAGGTACGGATCCTGGAACGCCTCGACGGTGAACCGCCACTCGCCGACCGCGTCCGGGCGGATGGTGGCGTGCCAGCGGTCCTGGCCCGGCTCGCCGGGGCGCATCCGGGTGAACGGGCGGGCCACGCCGTCCGGGCCGAGCCAGACCACGTTGCAGCCGAGCGCGTCGTGGCCCTCCCGGTACGCGCGGGCGGACACCGGCACCAGCTCGTCGACCACCGCCTTGGCCGGGTAGCGACCGCAGGCGACGACGGGGGAGACGTCTTCGATCGGGAACCGTCCAGTCACCGGTTCAACCTACTGCGCGAGATCGCTTCGCGCTCGGGTCGCCGGCCGCTCCCACCCGTCGGAAGATGCGCTGCGGTCGCGCTTTGCGGCACGTCGTGGCTTCCCGGATCGGGGAGGGGCCGACATGCCGCAACCGGTGCGACGCCCCGGGTCAGCCGGCGGCGCCCACGGACCGGTAGATCTCCATCGTGCGCTGCGCGATGGTGTCCCAGGAGAAGTGCTCGACGGCCCGGCGCCGGCCGGCGAGGCCGAACTCCTCGGTCCGCTTCGGGTCGGCCAGCAGCTCGTTGATCGTCGCCGCCAGGTCGGCCACGAACCGCTCCGGGTCCAGCGGCCGCCCGCTGCCGTCGGTGGCCTGCTCGATCGGCACGAGCAGGCCGGTCTCGCCGTCGGCGACCACCTCCGGGATGCCGCCGGTGGCGGTGGCCACCACGGCCGTCTCGCAGGCCATCGCCTCCAGGTTGACGATGCCCATCGGCTCGTAGACCGACGGGCAGACGAAGATGGTGGCGTGGGTGAGCACCTGGATCACCTCGTGCTTGGGCAGCATCGCGGCGATCCAGACCACCCCGGAGCGGCTGGCCCGCAGCTCGGCGACCAGCTCCTCCACCTCGGCGGCGATGTCCGGGGTGTCCGGGGCGCCGGCCAGCAGCACCAGCTGGGTGTCGGCGGGCAGCTCGCGGGCCGCGCGCAGCAGGTACGGCAGGCCCTTCTGCCGGGTGATCCGCCCGACGTAGACCACGCTCGGGCGGCCCGGGTCGATGCCGAGCCGGTCCACCACGTCGGTTGCCGGGTCCGGGGCGTACTGCGCGGTGTCGATGCCGTTGTGGACCACCCGCACCCGGTCGGTGTCCACGTCCGGGTAGGCGGTCAGCACGTCCCGCTTCATCCCCGCGCTGACCGCGATGATCGCGTCGGCCGCCTCGTACGCGGTCCGCTCGCACCAGGAGGAGAGCGCGTACCCGCCGCCGAGCTGCTCGGCCTTCCACGGGCGCAGCGGCTCCAGGCTGTGCGCGGTGACCACGTGCGGCACCCCGTGCAGCAGCTTCGCGGTGTGCCCGGCCAGGTTCGCGTACCAGGTGTGGCTGTGCACCACGTCGGTGCCGGCGCAGCCGGCCGCCATCTCCAGGTCGACGCCCATGGTCCGCAGCGCCGGGTTCGCCGCGGCCAGCTCCAGCGGCTCCGAGTACGCGGTGACGCCCGGCTCGTCGCGCGCCGCGCCGAAGCAGCGCACCCGCACGTCGGCGAGGCGGCGCAGCTCCCGCGCCAGGTACTCGACGTGCACCCCGGCGCCGCCGTAGACCTCCGGCGGGTACTCCCGGGTGAGCAGGTCGACACGCAGTCGGGCGGAATCGCTCATGACCGGCACCCTAGTGCAGAAGCGCGCCCCGCACCCGGTGCGGAACTGTGCCCGTACGAGTGGTGAAGTCGGGGCGGGATGGATAGCGTCTGGGCATGGCTGCCAAGGTGCTCGCGATCGTCCTGGCCGGCGGGGAGGGCAAGCGCCTGATGCCCCTCACCACCGACCGCGCGAAGCCGGCCGTCCCCTTCGGCGGGATGTACCGCATGGTCGACTTCGTCCTCTCCAACCTGGCGAACGCCGGCTTTCTCAAGATCGTCGTGCTGACCCAGTACAAGTCCCACTCGCTGGACCGCCACATCTCCAAGACGTGGCGGATGTCGACCATGCTCGGCAACTACGTCACCCCGGTGCCGGCGCAGCAGCGCCGCGGCCCGTGGTGGTTCGCCGGCTCGGCCGACGCGATCTACCAGAGCTTCAACCTGATCAACGACGAGCAGCCGGACCACGTGATCGTCTTCGGCGCGGACCACATCTACCGGATGGACCCCCGGCAGATGGTGGAGGACCACATCGCCTCCGGCGCCGGGGTGACCGTGGCCGGCATCCGCCAGCCGCTGTCGACGGCCGACCAGTTCGGTGTGATCGAGGTCGGCGCGGACGGCCGGCGGATCCGCGCGTTCCGCGAGAAGCCCACCGACGCGGTCGGCCTGCCCGACGCGCCCGACCAGATCTACGCCTCGATGGGCAACTACGTCTTCAGCACGAAGGCGCTCTGCGAGGCGGTCGAGCGCGACGCGGAGGACAAGACCAGCAAGCACGACATGGGCGGCAGCATCATCCCGATGTTGGTCGAGCGGGGCGAGGCCAACGTCTACGACTTCAAGGACAACGAGGTCCCCGGCAGCACCGACCGGGACCGCGGCTACTGGCGGGACGTCGGGACCCTCGACTCCTTCTACGACGCCCACATGGATCTCATCAACGTCCACCCGGTGTTCAACCTCTACAACTTCGACTGGCCGATCTACAGCAACCAGCCGCCGTACCCGCCGGCCAAGTTCGTGCACGCCTGGGGGGAGCGGGTCGGCCGCGCGGTGGCCTCGATGGTGTCGCCCGGCTCGGTGATCTCCGGCTCGCTGGTGGAGAACTCGATCGTGTCGCCGCGGGTGAAGGTCCACTCCTGGGCGCACGTGGACAGCGCGGTGCTCATGGAGGGTGTCGAGATCGGCCGACACGCGGTCGTCCGCCGGGCCATCCTGGACAAGAACGTCTACGTTCCCGAGGGCGCCGAGATCGGCGTCGACCTCGAGAAGGACCGGCAGCGCTACACCGTCTCCGACAACGGCATCGTCGTGATCGGCAAGGGTCAGCGCGTCGAGCTCTGACCGCCCGTACCCGAGGAGGATCCCGCAGTGGCCCACCCCCGCGCCGGCCAGCCCGCCGAGCCCGCCGACCTGGTCGACGTGCCCCGGCTGGTGACCGCCTACTACGCCGAGCACCCCGACCCGGCCGACCCGGCGCAGCAGGTCTCCTTCGGCACGTCCGGGCACCGGGGGTCCAGCCTGCGCAACGCCTTCAACGAGGACCACATCCTCGCGGTCACCCAGGCGCTCTGCGACTACCGCCGCGAGCAGGGCCTGGACGGGCCGCTCTTCCTCGCCCGGGACACCCACGCCCTCTCCGCCCCCGCCGAGGCCAGCGCGCTGGAGGTGCTCGCCGCCAACGACGTCACGGTGCTGCGGGACAGCCGGGACGGCTACACCCCCACCCCGGCGCTGTCGCACGCGATCCTCACCCACAACCGCGGCCGCACCGGCGGGCTCGCCGACGGCATCGTGATCACCCCGTCGCACAACCCCCCGTCCGACGGTGGGTTCAAGTACAACCCCACCAACGGCGGGCCGGCGGACACCGACGTCACGAAGTGGATCCAGGACCGCGCGAACGCCATCCTCGCCGCCGGGCTCAAGGAGGTGAAGCGCGTCCCGTACGCGCGGGCCCGCGCCGCCGACACCACCGGGACGTACGACTTTCTCGCCCGGTACGTCGACGATCTGCCCGCGGTGCTGGACGTCGACGCGATCCGCGCCGCCGGGGTGCGGATCGGCGCCGACCCGATGGGCGGGGCGAGCGTGGCCTACTGGGGCGAGATCGCCGAGCGGCACCGTCTCGACCTGACGGTGATCAACCCGACCGTCGACCCGACCTGGCGCTTCATGACCCTCGACGGGGACGGCAAGATCCGGATGGACTGCTCCTCGCCGAACGCGATGGCGTCGCTGATCGCCGCCCGCGACCGGTTCCAGGTCTCCACCGGCAACGACGCCGACGCCGACCGGCACGGCATCGTCACCCCCGACGGCGGCCTGATGAACCCCAACCACTACCTGGCCGTGGCGATCGGCCACCTGTTCCGTACCCGGGACCAGTGGGGCCCGTTGGCGGCGGTCGGCAAGACCCTGGTCTCCTCCTCCATGATCGACCGGGTCGCCGCCGACCTCGGCCAGCCGCTGCTGGAGGTGCCGGTCGGCTTCAAGTGGTTCGTCCCGGGCCTGCTCGACGGCGCGGTCGGCTTCGGTGGCGAGGAGAGCGCCGGCGCCTCCTTCCTGCGCCGGGACGGGAGCACCTGGACCACCGACAAGGACGGCATCCTGCTCTGCCTGCTCGCCTCGGAGATCATCGCGGTCACCGGGAAGACCCCCAGCCAGCACTGGGCCGAGCTGGCCGAGCGCTTCGGCGCCCCCGCGTACGCCCGGATCGACGCCCCGGCCAGCCGCGAGCAGAAGGCCGTCCTCGGCAAGCTGTCCCCGGAGCAGGTGACCGCGACCGAACTGGCCGGCGAGCCGATCACCGCGATCCTCACCACCGCGCCCGGCAACGGCGCCTCGATCGGCGGCCTGAAGGTCAGCACCGAATCGGGGTGGTTCGCCGCCCGGCCGTCCGGCACCGAGGACGTCTACAAGATCTACGCCGAGTCGTTCCAGGGGCCGGAGCACCTCGCCCGGATCCAGGAGGAGGCCAAGGCGTTGGTCGACGGGGTGCTCGCCACGGCGTGACGGTCAGCGGGGCGGGGGCAGCTCCCGGCGGTTGAGCTGCTCCCGCAGTCCGTCCGGCAGCAGTTCCCGCAGCTGGTCGGGGAGCAGCGGCAGGTCGAGCAGGCTCAGCTTGAGCTGGTTGCGTTCCTGGTAGCGGCGCGGGTCGAGGCGCACCACCAGCCCGGCGTCCCGGACGTACCGGACGTGCACCGCGCCCTCGGTGGCCGCCTCCCGGATGACCAGCCCGTCCATCTCCACCGCCACGGGCGCCGAGTCGGGCCGCAGCTCCAGGTGGACGGTCTCGTCGGGGGAGAGCACCACGGACCGGGAGATCCCGGCCATCGGCGCCGACGGGGTCACCACCACCGCCTGGGTGGCCGGGGAGATCAACGGCCCGCCCGCCGCGTAGCTGTACGCCGTCGAACCGGTCGGCGTGCTCACCACCAGCGCGTCGCAGCGGTAGTAGCCGTAGCGTTGCCCGTCGACCGCGAGGGTGGCGGTGACGAAGCCGGCGCCCGGATGGCGGACCAGTGCGATGTCGTTGAACGCGACCACGTCGTCGCCGCACACGTCGCAGGCGAGGCAGGCGTGCGACTCGACGGTGAAGTCGTGCATCACCAGCCGCTCCAGCGCCCGGGGCAGCTCCGGCGGCTCGACCTCGACCAGGAAACCGAGCCGGCCGAGGTGCACGCCGAGCACCGGCTTCGGGTCCCGGATCGCGGAGCGCAGCGCGCCCAGCATGGTGCCGTCGCCGCCGATGCTGATCAGCGCGTCCGACCGGGCGGCGAGCTGGTCAGCGGGGACCAGCTGCACCGACGGCGGGACCCGGTGCCGGTCCTCGGCCCGGACGGCCAGGGTCTTGCCGTGCTGGGCCGCCCACCGCTCGATGATCCCGACCACCTCGGCAACGTCCCTGGTCGGGTGCAGGACCAGCCCGAACACGTAGCCCGCCACCGGTACAGCTCACCACATCGGCGGGCGGCCCGGCGGGCGTACCGGAATGCCTCCTCCCCGCCGGCCGGCGCGGTACGCGGGCCCGCCGGCGGCCGGCGTTTCGGCCCGCCGCGGCCCCCGGTCACCGGGCCGGGGCGGCCTGCACCAGTCCGTCGTCGGCATCGTCGACCGGGCCTCCCGACCCCGGCAACCCGTAGGCGGTCAGCAGGCCGCGCCAGATCCGGGTCGGATGGAAGTCCCGCAGCGCGCGCTGTCGCGCCTTCTCGCCCAGGCAGGTCCGCCAGTCCGGGTCGATGCCCAGCAGCCACAGCGCCCGGGCGAGTGTCGCGGCGTCGTCGACCGGAACGAGCAGGCCGGTCTCGCCGTCCACCACGGAGTCGATCGCGCCGGTCGCCCGGGTGGTCACCGCGGGAATGCCGCAGGCCGCCGCCTCCAGCACCACGTTGGGAAAGCCCTCCCGCCGGGTCGGCAGGCACAGGACGTCGATCGCGGCGTACCGCCGGAGCGGGTCGTCCACGCCGCCGAGCGCGTGCACGCCGGGCTGGGCCGGCAGCCGGCGCGCAGCCGGGCACGGCGGCGCATCCTGCTCACCGACGAGCACGAGCCGGGCGGCCGGCACGCGCCGGCGCAGCTCGGCGAACGCCTCCTCGAGGCAGGCCAACCCCTTGTCGAGGGCCAGGCGACCGACGAAGCCCACGACGAAGGCGTCCGGTGGCAGCCCGATCGCGGCCCGCGCCGCGGCCCGCTCGGCCCGGGTCGGCCGCCGGAACCGCCGGCCGTCCACGCCGTTGCTGCTGCCGTCGCCGATCACCAGGACCTTGTGCGACGGGGCCACCCCGGATCGGGTCACCACCGCCGCGAGACTGGGGCTCACCGCCACGACGACGTGCGCGCTGGCGCAGGCCAGCCGTTCGAGCATGCGCAGGACGGTCCGGCGCAGGCCGTGCGCACCCTCGTAGCGGAGGCCGCGGAGGATGTACACCCGCCGGGGCACCCGCAGGATGACGCCGGCCAGCCCGGCGAGCAGGCCGGCCTTGGGCGTACCGCACGAGATCACGTCCGGCCGGATCCGCCGGAGCAGCAACAGCCACCGCCCCAGCGAGCGTAGGTCGGCGACCGGTGCGAACTCCCGCCGCATCGGCAGGCCGTGCGCCATGACCCCCTCCCGGGCGGCGACTCGGTCGAGCACCGGCCCGGGGGAGGAGACCAGGTGCACCTGGACGTCGTGGCGGGCCAGCCAGCGCAGCTGGCCGTGCAGGAAGGAGGACGCGGTCTCGGGGATCGTGGTCGTCGCCACCAGCCGCAAGGGGCGCTTACCGTTCGTCATGGGCTGTTCCGATCTGGGTGCCGAAACCGGACACTACTGGACAATGAACGAGCGGATGTGACTGAATGTCACTGGACGTGCCGGCCGACCCGCCTCTCGGCCAAGGCGCCCCGGCTGCGGAGCCACCGGGCAGAGCCTTTGCCCGGAATATCACCTTTACGTAACTTCGTCCGGATTTTCTCGTTGCCTCAGGTGTCGCCCCGGCGGCCGCCTCCGCGGTCGCTGACGCCGTAGAGAGGTAGCGAAGCATGCGACTGTTGGTCACCGGCGGGGCAGGATTCATCGGCGCGAACCTGGTCCGCGCCGCCCTGCTCGACTCGTCGGTCACGGACGTACGGGTCATCGACGACTTCTCCACCGGCTCGGCAGCGAACCTCGACGGCCTCGACGTCGACCTGGTGGCGGCCTCGATCCTCGACGACGCCGCCCTGGACCGGGCCATGTCCCGCTGTGACTCGGTGGTGCACCTCGCCGCGTTGGCCAGCGTTCCGCGCTCGATCAACGATCCGATCTCGTCGCACGACGCCAACGCCACCGGCACGCTCCGGGTGCTGGAGGCGGCGCGGCGACACGAGGTCGGTCACGTCGTCGTCGCGTCGTCCTCCTCCGTCTACGGCGCGAACCCCGTACTGCCGAAGAGCGAACTCACCTGGACCAGCCCGTTGAGTCCCTACGCCAGCAGCAAGCTGGCGACGGAGGCGTACGCGCTCGCCTACCAGGCCTCGTTCGACCTGCCCACCCTCGCCTTCCGGCTCTTCAACGTGTACGGCCCGGGCCAGCGGCACGACCACGCCTACGCGGCGGTCATCCCGCGGTTCGTGCACGCCGCGCTGAGCGGGGAGGCGGTGCTGCTCCACGGCGACGGGCGGCAGTCCCGCGACTTCACCTACGTGGACACCCTCTGCGCGGTGCTCCTGGACGCGGTGCGGCGGTCGGTGCACCACCCGCACCCGGTGAACCTGGCCTTCGGCACGCGGATCGACCTGCTGGAGGTCCTCGCCGAACTGGAATCGATCCTGGGCCGCCCGATCGAGCGGCAGTTCACCCACACCCGACCCGGCGACGTCCGGCACTCCGCTGCCGACAACCGCCTCCTGCGGGAACTCTTCCCCGACGTGGCGCCGGCTCCGATGGCCAAGGGGCTGCGCGCCACCGTGGAATGGTTCGAGGCGCACGTCCTGCCGAGCCGGATGTCCGCGGTCACCCTCCCGTGAAGCCGGCCAGCGGCCGGAACCGGCTCCAGGTGTGCGAGGTCATCAAGAGCCTCAGCCTCGGTGGGGCCGAGGTGCTGCTCGCCGAGCGGCTGCGCCTCGCCCCCAAGGGCAGGGTCGACTACACCGTGGTCTGCCTGCGTCCCCCCGTCCCCGCGCGGCTGCGGGCGGGCGCCCGGAACACGGACCTCGACGACCTCTCGGCCACCGCCGTGTGGTTCGAGGAGCTCTACGCGGAGTTGGCCGGAGCGCCCTCGTGACCGACGGCGTCCGGCCCCCGACGGCGGCGCAGCCGCGGGCGGCGTCGTGGCCGGGGTGACCGCGTCGGCGCGGGCGATCTGGTCCCGCCTGCGCACCAGGTCCTTCCGCGAGTTCTCCTGGCTGTCGGTCAACAGTCAGCTGTCGTCGGTCCTCTCGCTCCTGACGACGGTGCTCCTCGCCCGCACCGTCCCGTTGGCCGAGGTTGGCCAGGTGGCCTTCGCGCAGTCCGTCGCCGTGCTGATCTTCCTGGTCCTCGACCCCCGGTTCGAGGACGCGGTCCAGCGGTACGTGCCGCTGTTGCGGGGCGAGTCGGAGGCCCGGGCGAGAGCCTTCTTCTGGCGCCTCCTTCGCTGGGACGTGGCGATGGGGCTCGGCGTCCTCGCCCTGGCCTGGACGCTCTGGTGGGCGAACGGCTATCCCGCCATCAGCGCATGCCGCCCGGAGTTCCTCGCCCTCGCGCTCTCCGCCGTCGGTCTCGGTTGTGCCCTGGGCACGCTGGGCGCGGGATTCGCGGTCACGGGTGGGCTGGCCAGCCTGGGCCGGCTGAGTTTCATCGGATCCCTCGCCACGGCCGGCGTCACGGCGGTGGCCACGCTGCGCTTCGGCGCGGCCGGTTACCTGGCGGGGGCGGCGATCGGCGCGGCCGTCCAGGTGGCGCTGCTGCTTCCGTACTGCGTCCGGCACCTCGGACTGCGCGCGCTCCGCGCCCCTCTCGGCGGCGCGCAACGCGCGCTGCCGCCCGGGCTGCTCCGCTTCATCGTCGGTTCGTCCCTCTCGGCCTCCCTCGCGGCGGGCACGGAGAGCGGGATGCTGACGGTGGCCGGCCTCGGCGGAGGCCCCGAACTCGTGGCCGTCCTCCGGATCGCCGGGGCACCCGGACGAATCCTGTTGGCCCTGTGCAGCCCCATCTCGGCGCAGGCCTTTCCGCGCCTGGCGGCGCTGGCCGCGGCGGGGGAGGGTGATCAGGTACGCCGCCTCGTCGGGAAGCTGCTGCGCCTGATCCTTCCCGTGGCGGTGCTCTCGGTGGCGGCCGGCGTCCTGCTCATGCGCCCGGCGCTCGGTCTGACCTACGGCCGGCAGTACGAGGCGGTCTCCGCGGTGGCGATCCTGTTCGTGGTCGCCGGCGCGATCCGCATGCTCATCGTCTGGTCCAAGGTGCTGCCGCTGGCGGTGGGGCGACCCGGGCTGCGGCTGGCGTCGGTGGCTGGCGAGTCGATTCCGACGATCGTCGCCGCGTTCGCGATTCCCCGCCTCGCGTCGGACGTCCACGGGGCCAGCCTCGGCATCGCCGGAGCGGCGGTCGCGGTGGCGGCCGGGCTCGGCGCTTTCTGGATCTGGCTGGCCGGGCGGCGCGACCTGCTGCGGCGGCCGGAGCCGCGCCGGCGGCAGGAGGTCCCGCAACTGGCCGCGGAACGCAGCTAGTGCCGCGACCGGGCCACCGGCGGACCGGTGGCCGGTCGCGGCACCGCCGCACCTCAGGACGCCGGCCCCGGCGGCACCGCGATGGCGGCGTACCGGTCGAGGTGGTCGCGGGTGAACGCGGCCAGCGACACCCAGCGCCGGCCGGCCCGGCGGACCTCGGCCTCGGCCGCCCGGCGGTAGTCGGGCTTGTGCACGTCGTCCAGGAACACCACGCCCGCGTCGGTGACCAGACGCAGGACCCGGGGCAGCGCCGCGCGTCGGGTGGCCATCGATCCGAGGTCGTGGAAGACGAGGTCGAAGCGGGCCGGGTCGAGCCGGTCGACGTCGCGCCAGGGCATCAGCTCGCCGCCGGGGTGGCCGCTGTGCTCAAGGTAGTCGCGGGTCGCCTCGAGCCAGCCGTCATGATCGTCGACCGAGACCACCTCCGGTACGCCACAGCGGCGGAAGACCAGGGAGCTGAAGCCCGATCCGAGGTCGAGCACGCGGGACACCCCGGCCCGCCGGCAGTACGCGGTCAGAAACGCCGCGGATTCCAGGGACATCGCCATCTTGGCGGTGGAGACCCGGCTCACGTACTCCGCGTGCACTCCGGCCAACTCCACTCTGGCGGCCAGGATGTCCGGCTCCAGCTCGCGGAGCGCGGGCAGCAGCCGGTTGACCCTCGCCCGCTGGTAACGGTCGACCACCGTGTGCCGGACCACCCGGCGCCGTACGTTCGCCCGCGCCCGAGCCGCCATCGCGGTCAGCGACCCACCCCTGGTCGATGTCGACATCCGTGCTACCCCCAAGCATTTTTCGGCATCAATTTCTTTGTCATAGAATCAGGTTCCGCCCTCACGTTTTCCGGGGCGATGGTGAACATCGTGTGATGCTCGGACAATCATAGGCTCGACACGAAGCCGCAACCCGTATTTTCCCTGCTCCCATGGATTGCGATTGTGGCATCATGGCGCCTGATGAGGTCACGCGAAAATATCCCCGGCCAGCGGCGCGGATCGGCGGAATCGGCTGCGGCCGCGTTCTTCAGCTATTGGTTCCCGCAGCACAACAACGTGCGTTACGAACAACTCGTGCCGCTGCTCGCGCCGTTCGTCCGGCCCTACCGGGTAATGCTGAGCCGCAATCGGCTCATTCGCGGAGCCGAGTTCCGGCTCTGGCGGCGGACGGACCGGGAGCTCATCTATCCGCTCGTGCTGCCACGCCTGGCGCGCCGGCACCGGCTGCTCCTCACCGTCGACCTGCGGCAGTTGCCGTCGTGGCGACGCCCGGACAGCGCCATCGTCGACCTCGACGATCCCGTGTTCAGCGCGGAGGAGGTCCGCCTCCTCCAGTTGCCGCAGGTCCGGGCGCTCGTGGTGACCACCGCTCGGGCCAGGGAGATCTTCCGCTCGGCGGGCGTCACCAAGCCCATCGCGGTCATCCCGCAGCCGGTCGCCGAGCCGGCCGACCGAACCGTCGCGGCCCGGCTGCGCCACCGGTACGCCCGGCCGGGTGAGGTGGTGGTCGGCTACCACGCGCCCTCACTGACCGTCGCCGCGGACGGCGGTGCCCGCCCTCGCGCCGGGCTCGACGACGTCGACCTCCTGGTCGACGCGGTCCGGATCGCCCGCGAGCGCGGCGCCAACCTGCGGCTGTGCCTGGTCGGCACGCCGACCGCGGGCGTCGCCCGGCTGGCGGATCGATTCGATTGGCTGACGCTGACCGGCTACGTCCGGGCCGCCGAGGTCATGAACCACGTGGGCACCTTCGATGTCGGCGCCTACCTGCGGACGCTCGTCCTACCGCCCGGGCGGATGAGCATCAAGATCATGCAGTGCTTCGCGGCGGGTCTGCCCGTGGTGGCCAACCGGGCCGTCGACGAGTCGGCCATCGTCGACGCTGCCGGTGCCGGTCTGGTCTGCGGGACCCTGGACGAGATGGCGGACGCGTTCGGGCGGCTCGCCCGGTCACGTTCCCTTCGACAGCGGTATGGGGCGGCCGGCCGGCGCTACGTGGTCGAGAATGCCAGCGCGGCGGTTGCGGTCGCGCGCTACCGGCAGCTCCTCGTGATGCCCCAGCCCTGAGAATTCCCACGCACTGCCGCCGGCGGCGGCCGTCCTCCGTGCGCGGGCGGCGTATGTGCGCTCTGCCAGCGTCGCGCCGATCACCAGGCCCAGGACGCCCCAGCCGGGGCCCGGGAACGCTCCGATGGTGTTGAACCAGACGGCAACCACGCAGGCGACAGCACGGGTGAGGGCATCGGCTCGCCATATCACGGCATAGAGCAGCAAGAGGAAGAGGAGTATCCCGAACAGGCCGAGAAAAAGCGTGATGTCGAGGTACGTGTTGTGCAACCCCTTGACGGCGGTGTCGGCGAAGGCGCGGTCGTCCTCCTTGGACCAGGACGTCCCGACGAGCAGGTTCCCCTGGTTGCCGTACGCCTGGCTGAACCCGGCTGCCTGCCGCACATGCTCCCGCACCGTCGTCAGCACATCGGGGCGGACCACGGGAATCAGCAGGAGAGCCGCCGCTGCCAGAACCGCGACCGGTACGGAGCGAGCGAAGCGGGCCAGGTGCGACGCCCACCTCGACGCATGCGCCCTACGCAGAACCGCGATGCCGACGAGCGCGGCCAGCAGGGCAGTTATCCCCTTGGCGCCGATCAGCCCGGCCAGGCCGATGCTCAGCAGCAGCACCTTGGCCGCCCGGCTTCGCTGGGCAACCCCGAGGACGAGGGTGATCGCCGCGATCAGCGCTGTCTCGTTCGATCCTCCCGCCAATCCGCTCCACCGAGGAGTGGACATCCCGCCGACCAGCGGCACCGTGATGATCAGTGCGGGGAAGACCCAGCGTGCCACCCGCCACAGGTCGTCGCCGCCGGGGAGGGCGAGGCCGATGACGAGCCCGGCGATGACCGGCAGAAAGACCCGGAGCAGACTCAGCCGGCCGCTGACATCACTGGTGACCAGGCCCAGCGCCACGATGGAGGCGGTCAGGACGACCGGTGCTCCGTAAATCGGCGCACTGCGCCGCTTCCTGGCCAGGTGCCGCAGCGCGGCGATGGCCGACACCACCAGCAGCAGGTCGCCGAGATAGAGCTCGACACCGGAGATGGTGGCCAGTCTCGGCAGGTTCGACGGGCTGACCAGTGCTCCGATGCACCAGGTGAGAATGATCAGGCCGACCGGCGCGGTGAGCACGAACAGGAATGCGACGATGGCCAGCGCGGCGGCTGCGACGAGTTCTGTCCGTCCGGACCCGCCGATGGCTCCGGCTGCCAGTCCGGTCCCGAGCACGAGCACCGCCCAGCTCGCCCGGTTCGCTGCCGTGGCGAGACCGGGCGGCACCCGGAGCGAGACGGCCCGCGCGGACGGAGCCGCTGTCGTCCCGGCGGCGTTGCGGGTGAGCCCGAAGCCTTCATACGTGGTTGGCCGGCGCATCACTCATCTCCTTTCCGGTATTCGCCACTCGCGTGACAAAGCGGGCGATCTGCTCCATGTTGGCCTCGAACTCGTGATGCTCAAGCACTCGTGCGCGGGCTCGCCGCCCCATCACGGCTGCTGCGGTGGGCTGGTGGAGAAGATGGGTGATCGCAGTCGCCCAGCCATCGGCGTCGCCCGCCGGGACGAGGCTCCCGGTACCGCCCGACACGATGTCACGGTGGGCCGGGATGTCGCTGCAGATCACCGGCATGCCGCAGGCCATCCCCTCCAGTACGGCGCGCGGTTGACCCTCCGACCAGGAGGGGTGCAGGAAGAGGCGCGCCCGGGCGAGGAGGAGCGGTATCTCCCGGTACGGGACGGCGCCGAGCAGTTCGACGTTCCGGTGCAGACCGAGGGCGGAGATCAGTGACTCAAGCTCGGGCCGGGACCGTCCCTCGCCGGCGATGGCGAGCCGCGCGTCGGAGAAATGACCGGCGACCCGCGCCCAGGCGTGCAGCACGGTGGCGTGGTTCTTGACCGGGACGAGGCTGCCCACCATCACCGCGTCCAACCGCGGACCGCGGTGGTCAGCGACGGGCTGGAACATCGTCGTGTCGACCCGGGAACCGATGACGGCCACCGGACCTCGCGCGATCGGGCCGATCTGTTCCTTGAGCCGCTGGCCCACGACACGGACGCCGGACGCGCGGCGGACCACCGAGCGGGTCACCGCCGCCAGCAGACGGCGCCGGGCAGGACCTCCGTAGCCACGGGCCGGAGTGACGATCTCGCCGTGCAACTCGAACAGGTGAGGAAGCGCTCGTCTGGCCTTCGACCATTCCACGGCGATCGCGGCCAGCGGATCGGACGACACCAGGACCAGGCTCTCGCCGGATGACCCGATCCCGGGTGGCTCCCGGTCCGCGACCAGGCGATCGAGTTGTCGTCGGGCGGCGCGCACATAGCCGGCCCGTGACGTGTGCGGAAGGCGATGTACGCGTACCGGCCCGAGGACTGTCTCGGCCGGAGGCGCCCCGTCACAGGGGACGATGATGTCGTAGCGGCCGCCGAGTCGCTCGGCGACGGAACGGGCGACGCGGACGTTCATGTTCTCGGTGAGGTCGGCGCCGAACCGGCTCGACCCGACGAGGAGGACGGATACGGGCGTCACAGCAGTTCCGCCAACATCGCCGCCGCCCGCTGTGGGGAGTACTCGCGCTCGGCGCGGTGACGCAGTCGCCAGCCGAGCTGCTGTCGCTCCGCATCGGAAACGGCCATCAGCGCCCGCACGTGGCTGACGAGTCCGTCCAGATCACCGACTCGTGCGACGTAGGGGTAGTCGGTGCCGACGACGTCGGCGGATCCCCCGGCATCGGTGGTCACAATCGGGGTCGCCGTCGCCATCGCCTCCAGCAGTACCCGCGGGAACCCCTCCTCGTAGCTGGGCATGACCAGGCAGTCGGCAGCGGCGTAGAGGGCGGGGAGGTCCCGATTCGGCACAGCGCCCAGTACCTGCATCCGGCCATCCAGGGCGGGATCGTCCGCCTCCCGCTCCAGCCGGGACCGATCAGGCCCGTCCCCGGCGACGACCAGCCGGACGGATGCGGCGCCGCTGTCGGCGGTGCCGAGGAGAGCATTGAGGATCGGGGCGAGGAGCCGGGTGCCTCTGCGGTGCGACAACCGGTGAACGTACAGCAGGACGAAGTCCTTCTCGCCCCAGCCACGTCGGGCGCGAACGGTGGCGCGCACTTCGGGGGACAGCGGGACGAAGCGTTCCGCGTCGACGTCGTTGTAGAGCAGCCGCATCTTCTGTCGCGGCACGTTCCACCGGCTCGCCATGACGGTGACCATGGTCTCCGGGCCGGTGACGAAGTTGTGCACCAGCCGCGCGGTCAGCCAGTTGACGGCATTCTCGAATCGCGCGCCGAGCGGTCTGCGTCGTCCCGGCTCGAGCAGGTCAGCCGTGCCGCTCCGCCACATCAGGATCCGATGCCGGTAGATCGGATAGGTGAGGATCAGCACCGCCACGAACAAGCGCGAGTATCGGAGGAAGTACGTCCGGTAGCCCGCCCGGGCGCACCGGTGCACCGTCCTCGCCGTACCGGCGATGCGTCCGAGCCTGCCCCGGCCCGGAACCCGGATCAGCAGGCGGACCCCGTCGAGGCGCGCGGGAGGATCGCCGCGCTCGACGACCGCAGCGACATCGACGTCGGCGCCCAGGGCGGCGAGCAGTCCGGGTATGTGGGCGAAGTGATCTGATTCCTCCGCCGACAGGTGGGGGATGACGTACGCGAGTCGTGGACGGGGGTCTGACCGGTCCGCCGATGCGGCGATCGTTACCGTGCCGGGCCTCGCCGACTCTCGACTCACGCCAGCCTCCTGCGTTGATTCGGAAGGACGGCCGCCGTGACGACCGTTCGGACGGGATCAGGTGAGTGCGTGCCGACGCGGCAGCACCGTCCGGTACACCTCGTCGATCCGCTCGGCGACCATCGGCCAGCCCAGCGACTGGGCCGCCTGCGCGCCCAGCGCCGCCATCCGCCAGCGGCCCGGCCGGTCGTCCAGCAGCGTCCGGACGACCTCCACCAACTCGCTGACCGAGCCGGAGCGGAAGGTGCGGTACGCGGCCCCGTCGGTGACCACCGGATCGAGCGACGCGTCCGAGGACACCACCACGGGGGTGCCGAGCGCGAGCGCCTCCAGGGCTGCCGTCGGCACGCCTTCCGCCTTGCCCGCCAGTCGCCGGGACGCCAGGACGAACAACTCGGCGCGGCCGACGAGCCGGTAGACCTGGTCGCGGGCGAGCCGGCCGACGAACTCGACCGGCGCGCCAGCGGCCAGTTGCGTCAGCCTGGACCGCTCCGGGCCGTCGCCCACCACGACGAGCCGTAGCCCGGGCCGGCTGCGCCGGAGTTCGTGGAACGCCGCTATCAGCAGGTCGTGGTGCTTCACCGGGTCGAGCGCCCCGACGCTCACGAGCAGGCCCGGCTCCCGGTCGATGGGTTCGATCCGAGCCAGGGCGGACAGGTCGAGGCCGCTGGACATGGTGTGGATCCGAGCGGGTTCCACCCCGCGCTCACGGAGATCCGCGGCGGGCGTGGCGCCCAGGGCCACGAAGGCGTCGACGAGACGGAACGCCGCCCGGGCCAGGCGAGGGTGCGGCCACGTCGTGGAGAGTCCGCCGTGGACGGTCAGGACCAGCGGAATGCCGAGCCGGCGGCAGGTGGGGCCGAGCGCCGCCACCTCGAGGTGGTCGCCGTGCTGGTGCAGCAGGTCCGGCCGGGGCAGGGCCCGCACCGCGCGGGCCGCCGCCGCCGCGAAACCGAGCCGGGCGGAGGCGAGGGAGGAGGCCCGGGACAGGGCGGTACGCGCCAGCGGCAACCGTTGCGCGCCGGGTGGCACCGCCGTCCCGTGGCGGAACATCACCGCCACCCGGTGCCCACGCGCGACCTGTTCGCGGGTCAGGCAGTCGACGTGCCGTTCCAGCCCGCCGGGGAGCGGCGGCACCCGGTAGCTCACCCGAACTATCCGCATCGGCACCCGCTCGCGAGACCGTGGCACGCCTCGGCTCGGTACATCGTTCGGTGTCCTTCCACATCGGGGCACTGAACCGAACAACGAGGCACATACCGGTCAGGTCGCTGCCGTCGCGACACGGGACCCTGGATCGGCGAAAAAGCCGTCTACCAGGAACTTCATCCGGTAAACGTGGTTTGCCGGGCGAGGGGGACCGCCCTGGCCGGGGGTGGCCGTACCGCCTGACCGAGGGAGACGTGGATGCCGCTCACGATGAGCCGCCGCCAGCGCCGCTACGAACGGATCAAGCGAGTCGTGGACGTCGTGGGCGCCGCACTCGCCCTGCTCCTCGCGTCGCCGGTCATGCTGGTCGTCGCCGTCGTGGTGCTGGTGGCGCTCGGCCGGCCCATCCTGTTCCGGCAGGTGCGGCCCGGCCGCCACGGAGAACTCTTCGAGGTGGTGAAGTTCCGTACCCTGCTCGAGGCCGATCCCACCCGCGGCCTGGTCACCGGCGAGGACCGGTTGACCCGGGTCGGCCGGTGGCTGCGGGCGAGCAGCCTGGACGAGCTGCCGGAACTCTGGAACGTCCTGCGCGGCGAGATGAGCCTGGTCGGTCCCCGCCCGCTTCTGGTCCAGCATCTGGAGATGTACACGCCCGAGCAGGCGCGCCGCCACGAGGTGCGCCCGGGACTCACCGGGCTGGCCCAGGTCCGCGGCCGGAACTCGCTGAGCTGGGCCGAGAAGTTCCGGTACGACGTGTGGTACGTAAACAACCGCTCGCTGGCCCTCGACCTGCGCATCCTCGCCGAGACGGTGCGGGTGGTGGTACGCCGGGAGGGGATCACCGTGCCGGACAGCGTGCCGTGGCAGGAGTTCCGTGGCGCGCCCGCGCCGGTCGCCGCGGGCGCGGCGTCGAGCGGACCGGGCGACGCGCCCCGGTGAGGGTCCTGCTCTTCGGGGGGTCCGGCTTCATCGGCCGGCATGTCCGCGTGGCGCTCGCGCCGTACGCGGACCTCGTCTGCCCGGACCGCCGGGAATGCGATCTCGTCGGGATCGGGGTGGCGCGGCTGGCCGCACTGGTCCGCGACGTACGCCCCGACGCCGTGGTCAACTGCGCCGGCCGCTCGGCCGGCAGCGGGTACGAGATGGTGGGCGCCCAGACCATGGTGACCGCCAAGCTGGTCGAGGCAGTGGCCGCCGGTGCGCCCGACGCGCGGCTGGTCCGGCTCGGGTCGGCCGCCGAGTACGGCGTGGTGCCGCCCGGGGTCGCGGTCCGCGAGGATCACCCCGCCGTCCCGATCAGCGAGTACGGCGTGAGCCAGCTGGCCGGCACCCGGCTGGCCGAGCTGGCCGGTGCCACCGGGCGGGTCGACGCCGTGGTGCTGCGGGTGTTCAACCCGGTGGGGCCGGGGTCGCCCCGCACCAGTGCGCTCGGCCGGGCGGCGATGCTGCTGCGGCAGGCTCTGGCCCGGGGCGAGGGGCACGTCGCGATGGGGTTGCTCGACTCGTACCGGGATTTCGTGGACGTCCGGGACGTTGCGTCCGCGGTGCGGGCGGCCGTCCTGGCCGCCGCACTGTCCGAGCGGGTCTTCAACGTGGGCAGTGGCCGGGCGGTACCGACCCGCCACGCCGTCCGGCTGCTCGCGCACGTCGCCGGGTTCACCGGCGAGCTCCGCGACGGGGAGTTCTCGCCGACGGCCACCCGCTCGGCGGCGGTCCCGTGGATGTGCGCGGACGTGTCCCGGGCCGCCCGGGCATTCGGCTGGGCCCCCGGGTACGACCTGCCGGACTCGTTGAAGGCGCTCTGGGCGGACGTCCGCTGACCGGCGCCGGGCCCCCGCACGCCCGGCGACCCGCCGCCGTCGACGGGTAGAGTTCTGCCGGCCGTACCGGCTGGCGGACGGCGGAGGCACCCCTCGGGAGCAGGCATGTTGCACCTCCGGGTGATCGCACCCGCAGAGCAGTCGGACGCGGTCGTCGAGCTGCTCGCGGCCGACCCCGGTGTCACCCACCTCGTGGTGCTGCCCGGGGTGGCTCGCCAGCCGGCGGGGGACTACATCACCTGCGACGTGGTCCGGGAGAGCGCCGACGGCGTGCTGCGCCAGCTGCAGGAGATGGGCGTCGAGGCGCACGGGGCGATCGCCGCCGACGACGTGGAGCTGACCCTGTCGGCGGCCGCCGACCGGGCCGCCGAGGAGGCACCCGGCCACGGCGAGGACGCCGTGGTCTGGGACGAGATCGCCGCGAAGACCGGCGAGCAGACCGTGCTCACCGGCACGTTCCTGGCGCTGATCATCGTGGCCACCATGATCGCCGGCGTCGGGGTGCTGCTGGACCAGCCGATCCTGATCGTCGGCGCGATGGTGGTCGGCCCGGAGTTCGGGCCGCTCGCCGCGCTCTCCGTCGCCCTGCTGCGCCGGCAGCCGCAGGTCATCGGCCGCTCGCTCAAGGCCCTCACGGTCGGCTTCCTGGTCGCGATGGGCGTCACGGTGCTGAGCACCTGGGCGTTGACCGCCGCCGGCCTGGTCAGCCGGGACATGCTGCTCGCCGACCGGCCGCTGACCGACTTCATCTGGCGTCCGGACGCGCTCTCCTGGGTGGTGGGCATCCTGGCCGGGGTCGCCGGCATGCTCTCGCTGACCTCGAAGAAGTCCGGATCCCTGGTCGGGGTGCTGATCTCGGTGACCACCGTGCCGGCGGCGGCGAACGTGGCGGTCGCGGCCGCGTACGGGGTCTGGCCCGAGGCGGCCGGATCCGCTCTCCAGCTGGTGATCAACCTGGCCGCGATCGTGCTGGCCGGCCTGCTCACCCTGGTGGTGCAGGTGTGCTGGTGGCGGCGGGTGGAGCGGCGCACCGGCGGGAACGTGCCCCGGCAGCGGGCCGACCGCGAGCCGGCGCCGGTCAGCGCCAGTCGTCGCCCGCCTCGAGCCGCAGGCTGAGCAGGGTCGCCAGCGGCAGGGACTCGCCGTCGCGCCCGCCCCGGCCCACCACCAGCGGCGGCGGTGAGGGCTCCGGCCGGGCACCGAGCAGCCGCGACCGGAGACTGGCCGGCACGATCAACAGGTAGAAGCGTCCCGCGGGGTCCACCGCCCGGGTCCGGGCCCGGTCGACGTACCAGCCGGTCAGGTGGGTGCGGTAGCGGCCCCGCCCGTCGTAGGGCGCGGCGGTGAGGCGGCTGGTGTGCAGGCCGCGTCGGGTCGCCTCGGCGGCGAACCGCGCCACCAGCTTCGCCGCTTCGGCCTGCTCGGCCGCGCGTTGCCGCGCGTCGGCCTCGGCGTGTGCCCGCACCGCCCGGCGCTGCCGCTCCCGCCAGTCCAGCCCGTCGTCCACCACGCCCGACACGGTACGCGGCCCGGCGCCGCGCACGCCGGATCGTCCCGTCCGGGCGGGCGGTCCGGTCGGGAACCCTCGCCGGGCCGCACCCCGACCCGGACGTCTTCCCCCGACCCGCTGTCGGGCTGAGTCGTCTGCGACATCAGCTCGACAGCGTCGCCGAGGTGCCCTCGGAGGCCCGCACGCGGGCCCCCGAGGGCCGTGCCTGTCAGGCCAGGCCGGCGCGGCGGAGCGCGTCCGCCATCGCGCTGTTGGCCGGGGCCGCTGCCCCGCGCGCCGGCCGCTGCTGCGGCCCGCCGCGCGAGCCCCGGTCCCCGCCCTGGCCGCCGCGCGGCCCGCCGCCCTGGCCGTCACCGCGCCGGCCGGCGTCGCCCCGGTCCCGCTGGCCGCCGCCGCGCTGGTCGCCGCGCACCGCGCCGCCGCGCTCCCGGCGCCCGTCACCGCCCGGCGCACGGCCGCCGGCCGCCGGGGCCTCGTCGTCCAGCCGCAGGGTCAGCGAGATCCGCTTGCGGGGTACGTCGACGTCGAGCACCCGGACCCGGACCACGTCGCCGGACTTCACCACGTCGCGTGGGTCCTTGACGAAGGTGTGCGACATGGCGGAGACGTGCACGAGGCCGTCCTGGTGGACGCCGACGTCGACGAACGCGCCGAACGCCGCCACGTTGGTGACCACACCCTCCAGCACCATGCCGGGGGTCAGGTCGCTGATCTTCTCCACCCCCTCGACGAAGGTGGCCGTCCGGAACTCGGGACGCGGGTCCCGGCCCGGCTTCTCCAGCTCGGCGAGGATGTCGGTGACGGTGGGCAGGCCGAACGTGTCGTCGACGAAGTCGGTGGCCCGTAGCCCGCGGAGGATCGCCGACTTCCCGATCAGCGAACGCAGGTCCTGCCCGGTGTTGGCGAGGATCCGGCGGACCACCGGGTACGCCTCCGGGTGGACGCTGGAGGAGTCCAGCGGGTCGTCGCCGCCGGGGATGCGCAGGAAGCCGGCGCACTGCTCGAACGCCTTCGGCCCGAGCCGGGGCACCTTCTTCAGCTCGGCCCGGGTGCGGAACGGCCCGTTGGCGTCCCGGTGCAGCACGATGTTCTCGGCCAGCCCGGCGCCGATCCCGGAGACCCGGGTGAGCAGCGGGGCGGAGGCGGTGTTGACGTCCACGCCGACCGCGTTGACGCAGTCCTCGACGACCGCGTCGAGCGAGCGGGACAGCTTCACCTCGGACAGGTCGTGCTGGTACTGCCCGACGCCGATCGAGCGCGGGTCGATCTTCACCAGCTCGGCCAGGGGGTCCTGGAGGCGGCGGGCGATGGAGACCGCCCCGCGCAGCGACACGTCCAGCCCGGGCAGCTCCTGCGAGGCGTACGCGGAGGCGGAGTAGACCGACGCGCCGGCCTCGGAGACCACCACCTTGGTCAGCTTCAGCTCCGGGTGCCGCTTGATCAGGTCCCCGGCGAGCTTGTCGGTCTCCCGGCTGGCGGTGCCGTTGCCGATCGCCACCAGCTCCACGCCGTGCGCCGCGGCCAGGGCGGCCAGGGTGGCGAGGGCGGCGTCCCACTGGCGGCGCGGCTCGTGCGGGTAGATGGTGTCGGTGGCGACCACCTTGCCGGTGGCGTCGACCACGGCCACCTTCACGCCGGTGCGCAGGCCCGGGTCCAGCCCCATGGTGGGCCGGGCGCCGGCGGGCGCGGCGAGCAGCAGGTCCCGCAGGTTGGTGGCGAAGACCCGGACGGCCTCCTCCTCGGCCGCCTGCCAGAGCCGCATCCGCAGGTCGGCGCCGAGGTGGATGAGGATCCGGGTACGCCAGGCCCAGCGCACCGTGTCGGCCAGCCACCGGTCGGCCGGGCGGCCCTGGTCGCTGATCCCGAACCGGCCGGCGATCGCCGCCTCGTAGCGGGTCGGGCCGGTGACCACGGCGTCGACGTCGCCCTCGGCCTCCGGATCCATGGTCAGGTCGAGCACGCCCTCCTTCTCGCCCCGGAACATGGCGAGGATCCGGTGCGAGGGGAGCTTGGGGTACGGCTCGGCGAAGTCGAAGTAGTCGGCGAACTTGGCGCCGGCGCTCTCCTGGCCCTCGCGTACCCGGGAGACGAGCCGGCCCCGCGACCACATCTGCTCCCGCAGCGTGCCGATCAGGTCGGCGTCCTCGGCGAACCGCTCGATGAGGATGGCCCGCGCGCCCTCCAACGCGGCGGCGGCGTCGGCCACCCCCTTCTCCGCGTCCACGAAGCTCGCGGCCGTGCCCCGAGGGTCCTGCGCCGGATCGGCGAGCAGCGTGTCGGCCAGCGGCTCCAGGCCGGCCTCGCGGGCGATCTGCGCCCGGGTCCGTCGCTTCGGCTTGTACGGCAGGTAAATGTCCTCCAGCCGGGACTTCGAGTCGGCGGCCATGATCTGCGCTTCCAGGGCCTCGTCGAGCTTGCCCTGGCCGCGGATGGACTCCAGCACCGCCGCGCGCCGCTCGTCCAGCTCGCGCAGGTAGCGCAGCCGCTCCTCGAGGGTGCGCAGCTGCGCGTCGTCGAGCAGGCCGGTGGCCTCCTTGCGGTAGCGGGCGATGAAGGGCACGGTGGCACCGCCGTCGAGCAGCTCCACGGCCGCCCGCACCTGGCGTTCGGCGACGCCGAGCTCCTCGGCGATCCGCTGATGAACAGACTGGGTCACGATCTTGATCCGCCTTCTCGGGTGGGTTCCGCCCTGCATTGTGCCGCCCGCCCCCGACGGCGCACGCCGCACCCGCCGGGCGGCGGACCCGTCGCTGCCGGACGCTCGGCTGCGCTAGCGTGGCGATCATGGACGTACCTGCGGATCCGCGGGCCCGGCGGCTCTTCGGCGGCAGCGCCCGGGCGCTGGGCGACCTGGCCACCAGCCCGTTCCGGGCCGACCGGGACCGGATCGTCGCGTCGCCGTTCTTCGCCCGGCTGAACGGGGTGACCCAGGTCATCAGCCCGGGCGGCTCCGGCCTGCTGGTGCACAACCGGCTCACCCACAGCCTCAAGGTCGCCCAGGTGGCGCGGGCGATCGCCGAGCGGCTGACCGCCGATCCGGCGCACCGGGACCTGCTGGAGATGCTGGGCGGCTGCGACCCCGACGTGGTGGAGGCCGCCGCCCTCGCCCACGACCTGGGCCACCCGCCCTTCGGGCACCTGGGCGAGCGGGTCCTCGACCGGCTGGCCCGGCAGCGCCTCGGGCTGCCGGACGGCTTCGAGGGCAACGCGCAGTCGTACCGGATCGTCACCAGCACCGAGATCCGCGGCGCGGCCACCACCGGCCTGGACCTCACCGCGGCGGTCCGGGCGGCGATGCTGAAGTACCCGTGGACCCGGCTCGACCATCCGGACCCGCACCCGCGGCACCTGGACCCGGCGCCGCGCGGCGCC
>NZ_JBSGJR010000025.1:0-31046 GCF_053605645.1 Micromonospora sp. NPDC003776 | reverse complement strand
AGCAGCCCGGCTACCTGCCCCACCTGATCGACGCGCTGCACCACACCGGGCGTAATGACGAGGCCTGGCACACCGGACTCGCATGCCTGGACGAGCTGCCCGCCCGGCAACGCCTCGAACTCCTGCACCGACGGCAACAAGGCCATCCGGCCGACGTGCGCGAACCCTACCGGGCACTCATCAACACCCACCTGCTCGACTCGCATGACAAGCGCCGCTACGACACAGCCATCACGCTGCTCCGCCACCTGCGCGACGCGTACGCGGCCACCGACGACACCGACCAGTTCGCCAGGTACCTGGACGAGTTGCGTGGACAGCACCGGCGCCGGCCGGCGTTCCTGACCAAGCTCGACGCCGCCCGCCTTTACCCTGGCAGGTAAGTGCCCGCCCCGTAGCAGTCCGCATCGACATCGACGCTGCCCTTACCGAAAACCTCATCTCGCCCTGGTAGGAGCAGGCGCACGGTCGCGGGTGTCGAGGTCGTGCTCAGCGGGATCCAGATGCCGCGCATGAACGCGATCATGGAGCGGTGGACACAGGCCTCCCGTTCGTGACTTGCTGGACCGGACCCGGTCTGGAACCAGCGGCACCTGCTGCACGCCCGCCCTGCACGAATACGAATGCGTCTACAACGAACACAGACCCCACCAGGGCATCGTCAACGCCCGCCCGCTGCATCCCCTTGCCCACACCGATCGCCGATCCGGAACAGATCGCCCGCCTGAACATACGAAGACGCCATCGCCTCGGGCGGCATCCTCCACGAGTACGAACGTGCCGCCTGAACTGCCGGGATGACATTTCCGGCAAGCGCGGAGACGCAACCGCTCAGCACGGCGGCCGACGGACGTTTGGGGGCAGATGTGGCCGGGGCAAATATTCGTGACCAACCATGCAAGTGCAGGGAGGCGACGTCTTATGGCAAAGGGCGACATCGAGACGTACCACGAGGACGGTCAGTGGAAGAACCGTCCTGAGGGCAACCAGCGCGCAAGCACGGCGCACGGCACCAAGGCAGAAGCGGAGGCCGCGGGCCGACAGATGGCCATCCAGCGCGATGTCGAGCACGTGATCAAGAAGAAGGACGGCACCATCGGCGAGAAAAACACCTACCCCCGCAGCCGTGACCCGCGGGAGACCAAAGGCTGAACTGCTTGTCGACGCCTGCGCTGCTGGTAGCTACCGGGAGCGCCGTGGATGGATCGGTGACGTCCGGATGTCCGGACGTCACCGCCGGCCACAACATCTCCGTTCGTTGCCCGACATCTCGCCCTACAAGCTCTGTGCGTCGCGATCCCGCCGGCCGGCCCTCCACGCCTTTGGCCAGGCCCGCGACGGCATGACGGCACGGGTCGGGCGGAAGCTTGGCCTGCACCTGTTGGCAGATTCCGAAGTCATTCCCGGACGGCGAGGTCGGCGGGACCGGGTGGGGTCCGGGTGCCGGTGGTGATGGTGTCGTCGGCCCGCGCCCAGACGCCGTATTCACCGTCCGCACCTACGTCAGGACGGACACGAAGAACGCGACCCGGTCAGGGCATGCCTCCGACACAACACCCCAGGTCGGTGCGCGACTGCGGGCCAAAGCCGCAAATTCGGGAGACGCGGTCAGAGCCTCCTCGGGACATCATCCCAAGGAGGCTCTGACCTCTGCTGGAGGGCCGGTTCGGCTACCTCATGGGCGCGGGTCCTCCTGGACCTTCAGGGCGTTCAGGATCGGGTCGCGCTCGCCGATCTCGCTGCGGAGCTCGACCTTCAGGTCGCCGCCGGTGTGCTTGACCGTGACCGTGTTCACGTCCGCGGTCAGCGCACCCGCCTTCGCCTGTACATCGTGGTCGTGGAGCACGGCCTTGCCGTCGACCAGAACATCGAAGGTACGCATACCGGCCTTGACCTTCTCAATCTCCGCGAAGTCGAGGCCGATCTGGTACGTGCCGGCGGGCGCGTTCTTGAACACGTAGGTGAACGTCTTACCAGTCCGCTGGGTGCGGAACAGGTCGTCGTCCTCCGTGCCGCCGATGTCGGCCTTGGTGGCACGCGCCGTGCCGCCGATGTAGCCCCACGGCCCCGAGCCGAGTTCCTGGTCGGGCGACCAGACGAAGCCGTCGGCACCGACGTGCCCCGACCCACCCACGTCGACGCCCTTCCAGTAGGCCGAGGTCGCCAGGCGGACCGGCCTGAGCTGGGCCTCGCCCTTGCCGGCGTTCGACGCCACGAGCACGTCCCCGACGAGCACCCCGGGCTCGACGTCCGCGTTGTCGGCCGTCGCCGTGACCGTGGTGGACTCGCCGACCGCGAGCGTGACCGTGCCGGCTGCGGCCGCGCCCGCGAGGGTCAGCCACGGAAGGTCGGCGGCCTCGTGCCCGCCGTCGCTGGTGCGTCGCTGCTCGCTGAGCCGCACCTCGAGCGGGGCGGAGCCGGTGTTGGTCACGGTAACGTCGGCCGTCGCCTTCTGGTCCGGGCCGAGGAACCAGTCGAGGTCACCTCCGGTCACGGTCGCGACGCCCGTGGTCAACGCCGTGTCGACCACCTCGACCTGATCCTTCTTGGTGATGGTCACGGGGCGGCTGGCCGTGACGTAGTTCGGCGCCCAAACCTGCACGGTGTTCTCGCCGACCAGCGCCTGGGCCTTCCACCGGCCCTTCTCGTCGGCCGTGATGACCCGGTCACCGCTCGGCCCCCTGAGCGTGACGATCGCGCCCGCGATCGGCTTGCCGTCGTTCGCGTCGGTGACCGTGCCCTCGATCGTGCCTGCGGCCGGGAGGGTGTACTCGAGCCCCAGGCCGGCCTTCAGGGCGGGCTGGTTGTAGGAGTACTGGCTCGCGGGGTTGCGGGTCAGGCTCTCCAGGCCGACCGTCGCCGACGATCCGCGGGTGACGGGGTTGTCGCCGCCGATGCCGTCGCCGTACCCGATCTGGATCCGTCCGTCGGCGATCAGGGTGACCGAGAAGCTCACCCGGGCCGTCCGGTCGCTGTAGAAGGTGACGTTGCGCCACTCGATGACCTGCGCCGCTAGCCCGTCCACCTGGGTCGTGCCGAGGTAGATGCCTGCCTGGTCGTCGACGATGAGGTCGTCCCAGAGCGGATAGATCGCGTCGATCGGACTTCGCGACGGCAGTGCCGTGTTGTTTCCCAGCGAGCTGGCGCGGTCGAAGACCAGCGCGCCGTTCGTCGTCACGCACACGCCGTCCCAGGCCGTGTCGTAGAACGGGAACAGGAAGCTGGAGTCGAACCACAGCACGCCGCAGGAGTCATCGCCGTGCCATCCGGACTCCTGCGTACCCTGGCGGTAGAGCCCGTCGGTCACCTTCATCGAGTACGAGCGACCGGCGGGGGCCACGGGCACGGGGCCCGGCTCCGGCTGCTCGGGCTGGGGCTCCGGCTCCGCGGTGTCTGCGCGCGGGTCGAGCGTCACGCGCAGCGCCGCGATGCTCGGGGCTCGCAGGCCCCTCGAGCCTCGCAGCTCCACGGTCAGCGGGCCGCCGTCGTGCTGCACGACGGCAGTGCGCCAGTCGGCGGCGTTCGGACCCACGGCCGCTGCCGGGTCGTACGCGTATTCCGTCAGCGATCCGTCCAAAAGGACGTCGAACACCCGCTTCCCCTCGGCCACCTTCTCGATCTCGGCGAACCCGAGATCGATGGCGTAGGTGCCCTTGGGTGCGTCGGGGAAGGTGTAGGTCAGGTCCTTGCCCGGCGTGGTGCGCTGGGACTGGAACAGGGCGTCGTCCTCGGTGCCCTCGATCGCGGAGCCCGTAGAGGTCGTCTTGTCCTTCCCGGCGTAGCCCCACGCCCCGTCACCGGCCGCCTGGTCACCGGACCAGGTGTAGCCGGAGGCGTCGGTGAACGAAGGGCCGCCGGCGTTGACGCCGACCTGGTACTTCGTGGTCGTGAGCGTCACTGGGACGTAGGTCTTGGACTGGCGTCCGGAGTCGGACCTGACCACGATGTTCGCGCCGAGGATTCCCGGCTTGGTGTCCTTTGAGGAGACGGAGACCTTGACGGTCGTCGACTCGCCCGGGGCGAGGGTGCCGCCGGTCGAGGAGAGCGACAGCCACGGCAGGTCGGTGAGCAGGTCGTCCTCGACGTCGACCAGCACGACGTCGTCGGCGAGCTGGTCTGCGGCCCACAGCGCCCCGGTCGAGTCGGTCTCGAGGCCGCCGCCCTGGCCCACCTTCTGGCCCGGGAACCACCACGCGTTGACCAGCGAGCAGTCGTCGGGGTCGACCTGCAGCAGGCGGGTGGGCCTGTTCGTGGTGAGGTCGGTGTACCAGATGGTGTCGGATGCCTGGTTGTAGGCCAGGCCCATCACCTCGGGCAGCGGTGGGGCGCAGAAGGACAGCAGCGCGCCCGCGTTGTCGTGCGTCGTCCCGGCGACGGTTCCGATCATGCCGTTCTTCCGGCCGCCGACGTAGAACACGTCCTCCGTCGGGTTGTAGGCGAGTCCGGTCAGCTGCAGCGTGGACCAGTCACCCTTGATCTGCCGGGTTTCCTTCCCGGTTCCCCGGTCGAAGCAGTGGATGTAGCTGGCCGGGCTGTCCTCCATCTGGCACATGTCACCGGTCTTGGTGTCGAGCGCCATGTCGAACGCCCGGTACGTGGGGTTCCACGACGCGTCGAAGACCTTGCCGGTCGGCTTGCCCGTCACCGTGTAGGCGGTGTTGGTACGCGCGTTGTAGTCGTGGACCCAGACGTCGCCGTCGTACCCGATGCCGCTCGGCTCCTTCTCCGCGATGGTGCCCGGGATCTCGATGCGGGTGATGACGTCGCCGCCGGAGGTCGGGCCGACCTTGCCGGCCGCCTGTGCTTCCGCTGCGCTCACCGTCGCAGCCTTGCCGTCGACGTTCGACGGCGTCATGCCGCTCGCACCGGCCTTCCACGCGGCGAGGTTGATCGTGCTGTCCGCACCCGTCCCGGTGCGCGTGGTGACGCCGGCGGCGTCGAGCTCGGGGTGGCGCGCGGCCTCGCCCAGGTCGTACGTGAGCGGGGCGGAACCGTTGTTGGTCAGCGTCAGCGTGCCGACGCCCTTCTGATCGGTGCCCAGCACCGCGTCGAGGCCGTCGACCTTCAGGCCGGCGACACCCGTGGTCAGACGTGCGTCGACCTTGGCCTTCGCGTAGAGCTTGTCGAGGAAGAAGGGGTATGCCCCGGTCGTGTAGTTCGGCGCGTCGACCGTCATGGTGTAGTCGCCGACCGGAAGCTGGCGATGCACGATGCCCGTCCCGTTGGTCGTGACGGTCTCGACGAGCCCATCCTTGTTGGTGAAGGAGACCTTGGCCCCGGACACCGGCAGCCCGTCGTTCTTGTCGACGACGGTCGCGTCGAGGTAGCCCCAGTCGGGAAGGTCGTAGGTGACGACCATCCCGTCGTGCAGCACCGGGACGTTGTCGGAGAACCGGATGCCGTCCACGCCGGCCCAGCCCTGGATGCCGGTGATGGTGCGGGCGCCGCCGGTCACCGGGTCGTCGGTGCCGATGCCGTCGCCGTAACCGAAGATCACCTTGCCTGAGCGGGTGAGCGTGGCCGAGAAGTTGACCGGCTCGGTGTACTCCGACCGGATCGGGTAGGCCCAGATCTTGGCGTTGCGGAACTCGACGACGAAGGCATCCTCGCCGTCGACCTTGGTGGCCGCCGTGAAGACTCCCCCGCCGGGGGCGAACTGGACGGGGGTCTGGACGTAGAACGGGAAGATGCCCGCACCGCCGCTGCCGGGTCCGGTGGTGGCGTCCGGGGAGATCACGCCCCGCAGGCTGATACCCAGGGTGTCGTGGCTCCCGTTGTAGAGCGCGACCGGGAACGGCACCTTCACCGTCGCCCACACGCCGCTCGGGAACGCGACCGGGTCGGTGCCGCGCAGGTACTCGCCTTCGGAGACGGCGCAGCTGTAGCCGCCCTCGTCGACGACGAGCGCGACGGGGATCTCGCGCGGGTCGTTCTGCGCGGCGACGGTCAGCGGGACGGTCGTGGGCGAGAAGCAGGCGTTCGGCTTGATGTTCAGCGTGTACCCGCCCTCGGGGACAGCCTTGATCGTGAACGCGCCGTTGGCGTCCGTACGTACCGCCGCCAGCGGCGTGTCCTTGACGGAGACGTCGGCGTTCGGGACGGCCTGCTTCTTGTCGTCGACGACCCTGCCGCTGAGGTCGTGGCGCGCCGCGGCGGTGAGGGGGACCTCGAGCGAGGTGTTCTGGCCGAGGGTGATCGTGGCGCTCGCGGTCGCGGTCAGGTAGCCGAAGACCTTGGTGCTGATCTGGTAGTCGCCGACCGGGAGGTTCATCGTGAACCGGCCGTCCTTGTCGGTTCCGATGGACCGGGTGAACGGTCCGCTGATCGTCACCTCGGCGCCGGAGACCGGCGCGCCGTCGGCGGTGACGACACCGGTCAGGGTGCCGCCCTGGCGCGGCGCCAGCTCGAGCAGGCGGACGAGGTCGAGCCGGCCCTCGCCGTACTTGTTGTTGAAGGCGGCGGTGCCGCCGCACTCGGTGTCGTCGACGTCGACGGCCGACTCGGCGAGCAGGCGGCGGGTCTCCTCGACCTGCCCGATGAGGGTCGGGTCATAGCTCCACAGCGCCGCGACGGCGCCGGCCACGTGGGGAGCCGCCATCGAGGTGCCGGACATCTCGGTGTAGCTGTTGTTCGGATACGACGACCGGACGGTCACGCCGGGGGCGGAGATCTCCGGCTTGATCCGGCCGCCTTCACCCTCGCCCTTGCGGGAGAACGACGCGAGCGTGCCGTCCGAGGCGTAGGCGCCGACGGAGTAGGCACTCTCGGCGGAGCCGGGCGAGGAGACGGTGTCGCAGGCCGCGTACGGCGAGGTGTTGCCCGACGACCAGACGGCGAAGATGCCCGCGGCGCTCCAGGCCTCGTCGATGGCCTGGAAGAAGTCGTTGAAGTTGTGCTCGGCGTCCTGGCCCCACGAGTTGTTGATGACGTGGGGGCGCTTGGAGACGTCCGGGTTGTTGCCGTGAGCGTCGGTCGGGGCGAGCAGCCACCAGCCGGACTCGAGCAGCGACTCGGGGCCGTTGGACGTGCAGCACCCGTTCGTCGCGATCCACTGCGCGTCCGGGGCGACGCCGACGTGGTTGGTGCCGTCGTCACCGACCATGGTGCCCATGGTGTGCGTGCCGTGTCCGTTGTCGTCGCACGGCGCGGCCGTGCACGTGCCCCGGGTGGCCATCCAGTTGTAGTTGTGGTCGAACGTGCCGTCGCCCTTGTTGCCACGGTAGGAGTCCACCAGCGCCGGATGGTCGAACTGGACGCCCGAGTCGAGGTTGGACACGGTGATGCCCGCACCGGTGGCGCCCATGGCCCAGGCCTGGGGGGCGTGAATGGCGTCCAGACCCCACGAGACGGTGCCCGCCTCGGCGGCCTTCGGGGTGGCGGGGCGGACGGCCTGGTCAGCCGGGCCCTTCTCGTCCACGGGTTCGATCAGCGCGACCTGCGGCGTCGCGTGGATCTCGGCGACCTGCATCACGGAGGCGACGTCGAGGGCGAGCTTCTCAGTGCCGCCCTTGACGAGCACAGCGTTGGCGATCGGGTAGGAGGTGTATGTGGCGCCTGCCCCGTCGAGTTCGGGGGCGACGGACGCCGTCGATCCCTTCGCTGCCGCTTTCAGCGCGTCGTAGACGAACTGACCGCGGGCAGTCCAGTCGGCGATCTTCTTCGCGGGGGCGAGGTCGGCCTTGGTGTCGAACGTGATCCAGAAGTCGGAGACCGGCTCCTTGCGGAAGCGGTCCTTCAGGTCCGGCGCGATCTTGCTGGCGGGCGCACCGGCATCCGGCTCGGCGGCCGACGCCGGTGGTGGCGAGATCAGGCTCAGGCCGACCGCTACGGCCAGCGCAGCTACGAGGGCTTTCGGTCTCATGTGGGGGTCCTTCGGCCTACAGAGGTTGGTAGGGGTCGTGGCCGTCGTGGTCGTCGGCATCGCGGACGTCCTGAACGTCGCGGACGTCGCGGACGTCGACGCGCGGCTCACGCGACAGCTCGAGTGGTGGCTGGTGCTCGATGACGGAGTCGTCACGCGCGACAGGTCGCTCAGGCATGCACTGCCCTAGGGCCATGAATCATGAAGCCATGCTCGGCGCGGTCGAGCGGCCGTCGCTATCCAGCGGATACGTCAATTTTCACGACGGGTCGTCGAGGGAATCCTCTTCCGCGAACACTCCGGCCTCTACGGCCTTGACCGCGAGCGCGGTCCGGGAGGTCACCTTCAACTTGCGCATCGCCGCGCGCAGCTGTTGATCCACCGTGGCCGGCGACTTCGCCAGAATCCGGCTGATCTCCCGGTTCGTCTTGCCTGCGACAACCAGTCGGACCACGTCGAGCTCACGAGGTGAGAGCTGGTCGCCGTACCCCCGTCGGCCGCCGCGCCACAACCGCGGAACCTCGGCGCCGTGCTCGCGAAGCCGCTGCGCGACACGGTCTGCATCGCCGCGGGCGCCGAGCCTGAACAGGTGCTCGTACTGTGCGGCCAGCAGCTCCCGACCCTGTTCGACCTGGCCGTGCGCCATCAGCGCCTCGGCTTGACGCTCGCGGGCGAGCATCGCGTCGTAGGGGCGCGGCAACGCGCTCCAGGCGCGCGCCGCCCGGTCGTATCCCGCCGCCGCGCGGGCGTGGTCTCCGGCTGCGGCCAGCAGCAAGGCACGGCATACGGTGAGCGCCGCACGAGGCGCAGGCGCCGTACGGCCACGCAGTCCTCTGGCGAACTGGTCGCCCAAGCGTGCCGCGGCCTTGAGGTCGCCCGCGGCGAGGTGCGCCTCGATCCGGGCGGGCACGAGATCCGTCGCCCAGACCCAAATGCCTTTTCTCCGGACTGTGTCCATCGGCTCGTTCGTGACCTGCAGCGCCCGGCCGCTGTTTCCGTCCGTCAGCCACAGCCTGGCCAGCCCAGCGGCAGCCTCCATCGTGTCGTCGGCAGCGCCGAGACGGGCAGACTCCTCAAGGACCAGCCGGAACTGCTCCTCCGCAGCGCGCCGCCGTCCGGCCGCGGCTGCCAGCCGGGCCGCGAGCCGAACGCTGCCGAGGTAGAGCGCCGGCCGGTCTCGGTCGGCATCGGCGAGTGCCGCGCTTCGCTCCGCGAGACCCTCCCACCGGCCGGTGAGCCACGCCAGGTTGGCCTGTTCGAGTCGAACGTTGTACTGCAACCGGGACGCCTGCTCGGCCTCGGCAAGGCGCAGGGCAACGACAAGATGTGCCTCCGCCTCGGCGTACCGACCCCAGATCACTGCGCCGGTCCCGACATTCGCGTGGATGCGGGCCACGTCGAGACGCTCCGCCGAGGTCGCACCCTCAATCGGCAGGTCGGCGACGACGTCCCAGGCCTCCTCTTCACCGAGCATAAGCAGCGCGGCGGCGCGGTTGCCAGCCAGGTTCAGCCGCTCGGCGGGAGAATCGATGTCGGCGGTGAGCTCAGCCGCGCGATCCAGCCAACGCCGGTGAGTCGACGCCGGCCACGGTCCCGCATAGGCCCAACCGAGATAGGTCATCGCCCGAGCCGCCTCGACCGGGTCATGGTCGAGGTTGGCCACCGCCTGCTCGAGCTCGATGAGCGCGGCCTGCGCCTCACCGCCGGTGATCAGGAGCCGACCCAGGGGGTTGCGGATCTCGGCCTGCTGACGCGCGGACAGACCGGGGGTCTCCAGCACCGAGCGCATCGTACGGATCACGCGGTGGTACACCTCGTCGACCGGTTCACGACGGCCCAGTGCGGCCACTCCGGCGATACGCGCGACTCGTGCCCGATCCGACGGCGGCAGCTCCGACCACGACAACAGATCGACCAGCAAGCCGACCGCCTTGGTGTGGTCACCCGAGGCCATGGCCAACTCGGCGCCCTGCTCGGCGTACCGCGCCCAGGACTCCGCCTCGCCCGCCTCCCGGAAGTGGCGGGCAAGGCGTGCGACAGGCGGCGGATGGATGCCCTCCAACGCCCGGCCGGCCAGCAGGTGGAAGTGTCTGCGATCGGTCAACGGAATCGCTTCGTAGACAGCCGTGGCGGCCAGCACATGCCGGAATCGCCACTGGCCGCGGTCGTCTCCGTCCAGGACGCCGGCACCGGCCGCCTCCGCGACAGCGCCTCGACACGCATCCGGTGACAGACCGGCGGTTGCCGCGATCGTGGCCACCGATGACGGCTCAGCTAACGTCGCCGCGGCTCGCAACACCTGCTGGGCCGTCGGCGACAGACGGCCCACCCGCTCCCGGGTGGAGTCACGCACCGTTGGCGGCACCTGTAGCTCGCGCAGCTTCAGCCGGACCCACTGCCCATCGCGGAAGACGAGGTCGGCACGGTCGCACATGAGGCGAACCGACTCCTCCAGCGCCAGCGGAACGCCACCGGTCCGCTCGTGCATGAACGTCGTGAACTCCTGCGATATCGGGTTGCCGTCCAGCATCGAGGACACCAGCGCTGCCGTGTCGCTCGGTCGCATCGGCGCCAGGGCGATCCTCAGCTGGGTCACGCCAGCAGGCAGCCGGGACGTCAGCCGCAGCAACAGCGATCCGGTGTCCACCTCCTCCGGCCGATAGGAGATCACGAGGCTTGGTCCGTCCGACTGCTGTCGGGAGGTGACGAACAGCAGGAACTCCAAGGTCACCTCGTCGGCCCAGTGAGCGTCCTCGAGCACGAGAACGTCGACACGCAGAGCCCGCAGCAGCTCGTCCAGGGCGCGGAACAGGCGATGCCGTGCCGCCTTCGCGTCATCCAAGGGCTGCAATGCGGGCGGCAGGTCCGCCGACCATTCAGGGAACAGCGGCCGTAACGCACCCGCAAGCTCGGTGAGCCGCAACCGCGACGCCGGCCGGTCGATCCCACGGAACGCGTCGACGATCGGCCCCAACGTCAGCGACTCTCGAAGCGGTGGGCACACCGAGACCAGGGCGCTGCGCTGGTGGGGCCCGGCCAACCACTCTCGCAGCAGTCGGCTCTTCCCGATCCCCGCCTCGCCCTCTACCAGCACGATCGCCGGTGGCCGAGCCAACGCCCCACTGAGCGCCGCCATCTCCCGATCACGGCCCACGAAGTCCGGCGTAGAAACCGTCGGTGAAGTCCCGTCGTCCTCGGGCGAGGGGTCGAGCATGCGTGATGATCTCGCCTTTCGAAGCTCGGGCGCAAGTACAGGCTGGCTTAAAATCAACGGTGCCAGGCAACGAGTTCCTCACCGGCCAGCGCGCCAAGCTGCTGCTCATGGAACGGGTGCTCAACGACCTGTTCGACGTGTGCGACGTGGTGGTGCAGACCGACCCGGTGCCGTTTCGACATCCTCGGCCTACCGGAAATCGCCTTTCCGATCGGGTTCACCGCCGCCGGCGTGCCGATCGGCACCATCTTCGGCGGTCTGCCGTACGCCGAGGACCGGCTGTTGTCGGTGGTGGCCGCGTACCAGGCGACGACGGACTGGCATCTGCGACGGCCCGCCGACCCGCCCGCCGCAGGCAGGACGCGCGCCGAAGCACCTGCCGAGGTGCTTCGGTTGACGGCCAATCAGATCGCCGAACTCACCCAGAGACCGAGCGGAGGGCGGAGGCTCTTCCGCCCTCCGTTCGTTTCACACGGCCGAGCGTCACTCCCCAATCCTCAGCTGTTCTGCGGGAAGCCGAGGTTCACTCCACCGTGGGAGGGGTCGAGCCAGCGGCTGGTGACCACCTTGGATCTGACGAAGAAGTTCACTCCCTCCGGCCCGTACGCGTGCGCGTCACCGAACAGAGAGTCCTTCCACCCGCCGAAGGAGTAGTAGGAAACCGGGACCGGGATCGGGACGTTCACTCCGACCATGCCGATCTCGATCTCGTTCTGGTAGCGCCGGGCTGCGCCGCCGTCGTTGGTGAAGATGGCGGTGCCGTTGCCGTAGCGGTTGCTGTTGACCACCTCGACGGCGTCGTCGTAGCTGGGTACGCGCAGCACCGAGAGCACCGGTCCGAAGATCTCATCGGTGTAGAGGGACATGTCGGTGTCGACGTGATCGAAGAGGGTCGGCCCGAGCCAGAAGCCGGCTCGCTCACCGTCGATCGGGTGGCTTCGCCCGTCGACGACCAGCTCTGCGCCCGCGGCCCGTCCAGCGTCCAGGTACGACACCACCCGGTCGCGGTGGGCGCCGGTGACCAGCGGCCCCATCTCGCAGCCCGGCCGACGGCCGTCGCCGACCTGGAGCGCGGCGATTCGCTCGCTGATCTTGCCGACCAGCGCGTCGCCGACCGGGTCGACGGCCACGACGACGGAGATGGCCATGCAGCGTTCGCCGCCCGAGCCGAAGCCGGCCGAGACGGCGGCGTCGGCGGCGAGGTCGAGGTCGGCGTCGGGCAGTACGACCATGTGGTTCTTCGCGCCGCCGAGCGCCTGCACACGCTTGCCGTTGCGGGTGCCGGTCTCGTAGACGTAGCGGGCGATCGGGGTGGAGCCGACGAAGGAGATCGCCTTCACCGCCGGGTGTTCGAGAATGCGGTCGACTGCCTCCTTGTCGCCGTGCACGACGTTGAACACTCCGTCCGGTAGCCCGGCCTCGGCGAAGAGCTCGGCGAGGAAGTTCGCCGCGGACGGGTCCTTCTCGCTCGGCTTGAGGACCACGCTGTTGCCGCACGCGATCGCGTTCGGCGCGAACCACAGCGGCACCATGGCGGGGAAGTTGAACGGGGTGATCACGCCGACAACGCCGAGCGGCTGCCGGATGGAGTACACGTCGACCTGGGTGGAGGCGTTTTCGCTGAACCCGCCCTTGAGCATCTGCGGGATGCCGCAGGCGAACTCCACGTTCTCCAGCCCGCGTTGGATCTCCCCCGCGGCATCGGACAGCACCTTGCCGTGCTCGGCGGTGATGATCTTGGCCAGTTCGGGCCGGCGGGCGTTCAGCAGCTCCCGGAAGGCGAACATCACGTTCGACCGCTGGGCGAGGGAAGCCGTACGCCAGCGGGTGAAGGCTTCACCGGCGGCGGCGACGGCGTGGTCGACGACCGCGGCGGTCGCGAAGTCGACGTGCCCTGCGATCTGTCCGGTGGCGGGGTCGTAGATGTCGCCGGCGCGTTCGGCGACGCCGTTCCACGATTTGCCGCCGATCCAGTGGGTGGTCCTCATCGCTGCTGCGCCTCCTTGGCCACGGCCTCGATCGACTGGGTGAGGATCTCGAGCGCCTCGTCCGCCTCGGCCCGGGTCAGCGTCATCGGTGGTGCCAGGCGGATGACGTTGCCGTACAAGCCGCCCTTGCCGACGAGCAGTCCACGTTCCCGGGCTTCCTCCAGCAGTGCGGCGGCGGCCGCCGGGTGGGGCGTGCCGTCGGGTCCGACGAGTTCCAGCGCGATCATCAGGCCCTTGCCGCGGACGTCGCCGACCACGGGATGCGCCTGCGCGACCGCACGGAGGCCGTCGAGCAGGCGGGCACCCAGGTCTGCGGCGTTGGCCTGAAGGTCGTGTTCCAGGAGATAGTTGAGCGAGGCCAGAGCGCCGGCGGTGGCGAGCGGGTTGCCGCCGAAGGTGGAGATCGAGTTGGCGCCGAGGCAGTCCATGAGGTCCGCCCGGGCGATGACGCCGCCGATCGCCAGACCGTTGCCCAGGCCTTTGGCGAAGGTGATCGCGTCGGGTACGACGCCGTGCGCCTGGATGCCCCAGAAGTGCTCGCCGGTGCGGCCCCAGCCGGTCTGCACCTCGTCGGAGACGAGGAGGATCCCGTACTCGTCGAGCACTTTCTTGAACTCGCCGAACAGCCCGTCTGGTGGGGTGGCGAAGCCGCCGACGCCCTGGATCGGTTCGACGATCATGCACGCGACGTCACCTGCGGTCGTCGTCTCGATGATCTCGCGCAGGTCGGTGACGCAGGCGCGGACGTAGTCCGCGTCGGACAGGTCCCGGAAGGGGCTGCGGTAGCGGTAGCCGCCGTGCACCCAGCTCACCTTGACGGGGCTGAGCGCGCTGGCCGACCAGCCACGGATGCCGGTGATGCCGACGGTGGCGAACGCGCGGCCGTGGTAGGAGTTGCGCAGGGCGAGCACCTGCTCGCTGCGCCGGCGCTGGGTGGCGAGCATCAGCGCGGTCTCGTTCGCCTCGGTGCCCGAGTTGGTGAAGAACACCTTGGCGTCCGGGATGCCGGAGAGCTGCGCGATCTTCTCCGCGAGCTCGACCTGCGACTGGATCAGGTAGAGCGTGGAGGAGTGCAGCACGCCGGTGTCGATCTGCGACCGGACCGCGTCGCTGATCTCGGCCACGTCGTAGCCGATCGCGTTGGTGAGGATGCCGGCGAAGAAGTCGAGGTAGGTGCGCCCCTCCCGGTCGGTCACCCGGCGACCGGACGCGCTGGCGAACTCGATCGGCTGTTCGTAGTACAGCGCCAGCCACTTCGGCATCACGGACCGGTGTCTGGTCAGCAGCTCGCGGTGCGCCATCGCGTCCTCCGTATCTCCGCCGGTAGGCCGAGTGTGGCGGCATTCGTTGTCCAACCGCTATGTGCAACCTGTACCGCTCTGCGACCGCTGCCATTACGTTGTGTGCAATCCCGGTAGTAGGGAGGTCGCGGTGTATCCCTCCGTCGCAGAAGCCGTCGCGCTGCCGGTGATCCGGCGCGCGAGACCGCAGGTGGTGGCCGGGTCGGCCGGGATGCAGGGCCGGGTCCGCTGGGTCCACGTGGCGGAGGTCGCCGACATCGCGCACCTGCTCCACGGTGGGGAACTGGTGCTGACCACCGGCATCGCGCTGCCGGATGAGCCGGCGGCGCTCACGGGCTACGTGGAGGACCTGGCCGCGGTCCACGCGGCGGGACTGGTCATTGAGTTGGTCCGCCGGTGGAACGATCACGTACCCGAGGCGCTCGTGACAGCGGCCGACCGGCACCGGCTCCCCCTGATCACGCTCGCGGAGGAGACGCGGTTCGTGTCCGTCACCGAGGCGGTGGTCGCGCTGATCGTCGACGCCCAGCTCGCCGAGCTGCGGGCCGCCGAGCAGGTGCACGAGACGTTCACCTCGCTCACCGTGGCCGGCGCCGAGCCGGCCGAGGTGCTGCGCGAGGTGGCCAGGATCTCCGGGCTGCCGGTCGTGCTGGAGACGCTGGGGCACGAGGTGCTCGCGTACGACGCGGCTGGGCATGATCCCACCGAGCTGCTCGCGGACTGGAGTCAGCGGTCCCGGTCCGTGGCAGTGCCCGAGCGAACGGCCTACGACGAGGAGGCCGGCTGGTTGGTCACGGTGGTCGGTGCGCAGGGCGCCGACTGGGGACGCCTGGTGCTGCTCTCACCGGGCCCTCCGCCGCACCGGCACATGGTGGTCGCGGAGCGGGCCGCGTCGGCGCTGGCGGTACATCGGCTCGTGGCACGTGATCGGGAGAGTCTGGAGCGGCAGACCCATCGGATGTTGCTCGCGCAACTGCTCGGTCAGGCCGTACCGCCGCCGGATCTGGCCGCCCGGGCGGCCGCGCTGGGCGTCGGCCTCGAACGGCGGCAGCTCGTCGGGGTGGCGATCCGGCCCGGGCACATGACGCCACGCGCGCCCGCGCTGGCCACCCAGGAGGTGCTGCGCGACCTCGCCGAGGTGACCGCGTCGGCCGCACGGCGGGTGTCAGTGCCCGCCCTGGTGGGCGTCGTGGACGACACGAGCGTACGGGCGCTGTTGTCGCTGCCCGCCCACGCCAGGGTCGACGCGGTCCTACGTCGGCTGGCCGAGGAGGTGCACCGCTCGACAGCCGGGCCGGTGCTGGTGGCGGTCGGCACCACCGTGTCACACGCCGCTGAGGTGCGCCGCAGCCTCGGCGAGGCCGCCCACGTCGCGGCGGCGGCCCTGCGCACCCCCGGCGCGCAGCTCTACCACAAGCTGGACAACGTGCGCCTGCGCGGCCTGTTGCACCTGTTGCGGGAGGACGAACGGGTCCAGGCGTTCGCCGACCGGGAGTTGGGCCCGCTGCTGGCGCGGGACGCCCACCAGCGCAGCCGGCTGGTGGAGCTGCTGCGCTGCTACTGCGAGCAGGGCGGGAACAAGTCGGCGGCGGCCGCCGCGGCGCACCTGTCGCGTACGGCCTACTACCAGCAGCTGTCGCGGATCGCGCAGGTGCTCGGGGTGTCGCTGGAGGACCCGGAGTCGGTGCTGTCGTTGTACGTCGCGCTCCTGGTGCACGAACTCGACGCGTAGGCCCCTCGCAGCGCTAATCCACCCACCGTGCTGATTGACAGGTCGGTGCGGGCATGCCGTGGACAGAGTGTGCCCCGATCAAGGCAAGCGTGGACACTTTGCCGCTGCCCGTGGCGGGCTCGCGACACCCACCATTCCCAGATAAAGATCGCGCTGAACCGCCCACCAGGAGCGCGTGAGCCGGGTTGGTCGGCCAGTGTTGCGGCACCGTAACAGGAGGTGACCGATGACCGTCGAACCCCTGCCCCCGGCCGAAGCCACCGCGGTCGAACCCGGCACGCAGATCACTCATCCGGACGGCCGAGTCGAGTTGCGCGACTTCTCCACGATCGCCGACAGCCGCTACTTCAACGAGGAGCTCGCCCCGGTACCGATCGAGAAGCGCACCTGGAACACGTACAACTTCGCGGCGCTGTGGATCGGCATGGCGCACAACATCCCCACCTACCTGCTCGCCGCCGGGCTCATCCAGCTCGGTATGAACTGGGTGCAGGCGTTCCTCACGATCACGCTGGGCAACCTGCTCGTTCTGATCCCGATGCTGTTGAACAGCCACGCGGGCACCAAGTACGGCATTCCGTTCCCGGTCTTCGCCCGCGCGTTCTACGGCGTTCGCGGCGCCAACCTCGCGGCTCTGCTGCGCGCGTTCATCGCGTGCGGCTGGTTCGGCATCCAGACCTGGATCGGTGGTGAGGCGATCTACGCGATCGCCGGAAAACTGCTGGGCTCCTGGTGGGTCGATGCGGCGCAGATCATGGACCACCCGTGGACCCTGTGGGCGTCGTTCTTCCTGTTCTGGGCGATCGAGATGGCGATCATCTGGCGGGGCATGGACACCCTGCGACGCTTCGAGAACTGGGCGGCGCCGTTCGTCATCGTGGTCGCCGTCGCCCTGCTGATCTGGGTGCTGGTCCAGGCGGGCGGGCTCGGCCCGATCCTGTCCGAGCCGTCGAAGCTGGGCTGGGGCGCCGACTTCTGGAAGCTGTTCGCGCCGTCACTGATGGGGATGATCGCCTTCTGGGCGACTCTCTCGCTGAACATCCCCGACTTCACGCGATTCGGTGGCAGCCAGCGACAGCAGGTCTACGGGCAGGTTCTCGGCCTACCGACCACGATGTCGTTCTTCGCCATCCTGTCGATCATGATTACCTCGGGCACGGCCGTCATCTACGGCGAGGCGATCTGGGACCCCATCCAGCTCGCGGCCAAGTTCGAGAACCCGCTGGTCGTCGCGCTCGGCCTGTTCACCGTCGTGGTGGCGACGCTGTCGGTGAACGTCGCGGCGAACACGGTCAGCCCGGCGTACGACTTCTCCAACGCCGCGCCGCGACTGATCAGCTTCCGCACCGGAGGGTTGATCACCGGCGTGCTCGGCATCCTGATCCAGCCCTGGCGCCTGGTGCAGGACCCCAACATCTACATCTTCGTCTGGCTCGGCTTCTACGGTGGCCTGCTCGGCGCGGTCGCCGGCGTGCTCATCGCCGGATACTGGATCCGCAGCCGCACCCGGCTGCTGTTGCCGGCCCTCTACCGGCCCGAGGGCAGGTACTGGTTCTCCGGCGGCTGGAACTGGGCCGGCGTTGTCGCCTCCGTCGTCGGCGCGATCCTCGCGGTCGGCGGCGCCTACTCCGCACCCGGCAAGGGGCCGTTCCCGTCCGACGGGCTCATCCCCTTCCTCAAGCCGCTCTACGACTACAGCTGGGTGGTCGGGCTGATCGCCGGGTTCCTCGTCTACCTCGCGCTGTCGACGCCGCGCGCCAGCCACGCAAAGGGGGAGAAGGTATGAGCAACATCGTCCGAGCCGGGCTGGTGCAGCAAAAGTGGACCGGCGACAAGGATTCCATGATCGCGAACGCGGTCGACGCCATCCGCAGCGCCGCGTCGCAGGGCGCACAGGTCGTCTGCCTGCAGGAGCTGTTCTACGGCCCGTACTTCTGCCAGATCCAGGACGCGGACTACTACTCGTACACCGAGGCGATCCCCGACGGGCCGACGACCGCGCTGATGCGTGAGATCGCCGAGCAGCACGGTGTGGTGCTGATCGTGCCGATGTACGAGCAGGAACAACCAGGCGTCTACTACAACACGGCGGCGGTGATCGACGCCGACGGCACCTACCTCGGCAAGCACCGCAAAAACCACATCCCGCAGGTGAAGGGGTTCTGGGAGAAGTTCTACTTCCGGCCGGGCAACCTCGGCTATCCGGTGTTCGACACCGCGGTGGGCCGCATCGGCGTCTACATCTGCTACGAGCGGCACTTCCCCGAAGGCTGGCGGGCGCTGGGGCTGGCCGGCGCGAAGATCGTCTTCAACCCCTCCGCCACAAGCCGGGGCCTGTCGGAGTACCTCTGGCGCCTCGAACAGCCGGCCGCCGCGGTCGCCAACGAATACTACGTCGGCACGATCAACCGGGTCGGCGTGGAACCGTTGGGCGACAACGACTTCTACGGCCAGTCCTACTTCGTGGACCCGCGGGGCCAACTAGTCGGCGACGCCGCTTCGGACACCGAAGAAGAGCTGGTCATCCGCGATCTCGACATGGACAGGCTGGCCGAGGTGCGCGACCTGTGGGCGTTCTACCGCGACCGCCGGCCGGAGACCTACGAATCGCTGGTGACGCCGTGAGCATCGTCATCCGCAACGGAACAGTCGTCAACGCCACCGGCGAGTACCCGGCCGACGTGCTGGTGGAGGGCGAGCGGATCGCCGCGCTCGCCGCGCCGGACTCGGGCCTGGCCCAGCAGTGGGCGTCCGGCGCCGAGCGAGTGATCGACGCCGCCGGGAAGTACGTGGTGCCGGGCGGCATCGACGGCCACACCCACATGGAGATGCCGTTCGGGGGCACCTTCTCGGCCGACACCTTCGAGAGCGGAACGACCGCGGCGGCCTGGGGCGGCACGACCACGATCATCGACTTCGCCGTGCAGGGCAAGGGAACGTCGCTGCTGTCCGCGCTGGACAAGTGGCACAGCAAGGCCGACGGCAACTGCGCGATCGACTACGGGTTCCACATGATCGTCTCGGACGTCAACGACACGTCGCTCAAGGAGATGGAGGCCTGCATCGACGCGGGCGTGAACACCTTCAAGATGTTCATGGCCTACCCGGGTGTCTTCTACGCCACGGACGGGGAGATCCTGCGGGCGATGCAGAAGGCCCGGGACACCGGATCGATGGTCATGATGCACGCCGAGAACGGCATCGCCATCGACCAGCTCGTCCTGCAGGCACTGGCGAGTGGGCAGACCGACCCGGTACAGCACGGGCTGACCCGGCCGCCCGAGCTGGAGGGCGAGGCGACCTCCCGGGCGATCACCCTGGCGAAGGTCACCGGCGCACCGCTGTACATCGTGCACTTGTCCGCCGCGCACGCCCTCGACGCGGTCACCCAGGCCCGCGACACCGGGCAGAACGTGTTCGCCGAGACCTGCCCGCAGTATCTGTTCCTGTCGCTTGACGACCTGGCCAGGCCTGACTTCGAGGGCGCGAAGTACGTCGCCTCTCCTCCACTGCGACCCAAGGAGCACCAGGCGGAACTGTGGCGGGGCCTGCGCACCAACGACCTGTCGCTGGTGTCCACCGACCACTGCCCCTTCTGCTTCAAGGACCAGAAGGAGCTGGGCCGGGGAGACTTTTCGAAGATCCCCAACGGGATGCCGGGCGTCGAGCACCGGATGGACCTGCTCTACCAGGGCGTCGTGAGGGGCGAGATCACCCTGCCGCGCTGGGTCGAGATCAGCTCGACCACGCCCGCCCGGATGTTCGGCCTCTATCCACGCAAGGGCGTCATCGCCCCGGGCGCGGACGCGGACATCACGGTGTACGACCCGACGGCCGAGCAGACCATCTCCGCCGGCAGCCACCACATGAACGTGGACTACTCCGCGTACGAGGGCATGCGGCTGACCGGGAAGGTCTCCACCGTGTTGTCCCGCGGCCGGATCGTCGTCGACGACAACGCCTTCCACGGCGCTGCCGGGCACGGCACGTTCCTGAAGCGCGACCTCAGCCAGTATCTGGTGTGACGAGGAGTTGACCGTGGACTTCGGTGTCGTACTGCAGACCGACCCGCCCGCTCGCGACGTCGTGGCGGGCCTCGCCGCCGCCGAGGACAACGGGTTCCGCTACGGGTGGACGTTCGACTCCTGCGTGCTGTGGCAGGAGCCGTTCGTCATCTACTCGCAGGTCCTCGCCGCGACCAAGCACCTGATCGTCGGACCGATGGTGACCAACCCGAGCACCCGCGACTGGTCGGTCACCGCGTCACTCTTCGCCACCCTCAATGACATGTTCGGCAACCGGACCGTCTGCGGGATCGGCCGCGGCGACTCGGCCCGCCGGGTCATCGGCCAAGCGCCGGCGAGCCTGGCCACCCTCAGAAGCGCCATGCGCGTGATCAAGGAGCTGGCCGAGGGACGCGACGTCGAACACCACGGCACGCCGGTGCGCATCCCGTGGGTGCGCGACGGCAAGCTGGAGATCTGGATGGCCGCCTACGGCCCGAAGGCGCTGCGGCTGGTCGGCGAGCAGGCCGACGGCTTCATCCTGCAGACCGCCGACCCGGACATCGCCCGCTGGACGATCGGCACGGTACGCGACGCGGCCAGCGCCGCCGGCCGGGATCCGGACTCGATCACGATGTGCGTGGCCGCCCCCGCCTACGTGGGTACGAACCTCGTCCACCAACGGGATCAGCTGCGCTGGTTCGGCGGCATGGTCGGCAACCACGTGGCCGACCTGGTCGCCCGCTACGGCGACTCCGGCGTGGTGCCGAAGGTGCTGACCGACTACATCACCGGCCGCGAGGGCTACGACTACTCACACCACGGTCGCGCCGGCAATCCGTCCACCGACTTCGTTCCCGACGCCATCGTCGACCGATTCTGCCTGCTCGGCCCCGAGTCGGCCCATGTCGACCGGCTGCAGGAACTCAAGGAGATCGGGGTCCACAACTTCGCCCTCTACCTGATGCACGACGACAAGGAGAAGACCCTCACCGCGTACGGCAAGAACGTGATCACGCACGTCTAGTGCGCCGCGCACGGCACGAGCGGATCACTCCAAGGGGTGCAGCTGCTGGTGGATCGGGACCTCGAGGCCGGTGAGGGGACGACCCGAGCCTCCTCAGGCCTGGGCGATGATCTCGGCGGCCGATCGCCACGGCCGTCTCCTGCGGCGTCCGCGCGCCGAGGTGATCCGCACAGCCGGGGAGCACTTCACCCGCCGGCAGCTGTCCCTCGTCCAAGCCGCCGGCTTCCAGATCGAGGAGGCCGAACGGCTCAAGGCCGGCACGGTGGAGCGCATCCGCGCCCGCAAACCGGTCCCGCCGGAGACGGGCGCGTGAACATCGGCGGATGTCGTCGCTGGCTTGGACGTCCGCCGCTTTGCCGCGTCACCCGACGCGCCAACCCTGGGTCCGCGCCAGCGCGGCGAGTTGTTTCCAGTCCTCATAGTCGACGTACTCGCCGGTTGGGCACGGCATGCTGACGGCCTCGGGGACATCCCACCGTGGCGCGGTGAGGTCGGGCTCCCGGGTGAAGTCCAGCGCCTCGGCCAGGTTGTTCGCCGCCGAGTCACGCACGGTCAGCGGAGGCAGTCCCCACCGCCACTCGATCATCTTGAGCGCGGACGTGTGGTCGTACACGGTGTGCGAGACGTAGCCGCGTCGGGCCCGCGGCGAGATGAGCAGGCAGGGGGTGCGAAAGCCGCGCAGCCCGGTGCCGAGGTCAGGCCGTGCGTCGGGGGCGGTCTCGGGAGCCACGTGGTCGAAGAAGCCGCCCCACTCGTCGTAGTTGATCACCAGGGCGGTACGGGGCCACAGTGGCCCCGAGCTGACCGCCTCGTACACCTGGTTGAGGAAGTACTGACCGGCGCGGATGTCGGCGTGCGGGTGGTCATCGGCCGACGTCCCGCTCCCCTCATCGAGGAACTTCGGGTCGAGAAAGGAGACGGCGGGCAGCGCGCCGGCCGTCGCGTCCGCCAGGAACTGCGGATAGCTGCGGGAGATTGGCAGGTACTTGGTGCCGTACAGGGCCAGGAAGGGCAGGTCGTAGTAGTAGTAGGCGTGGGAGACGCCGGCATCGGCGAGGCGGTCCCAGATGGTGGGCATGGACGCGATGTCGGTCGAATTGTGGGTGCGGTCGGTCTGCGCGCTGTGCTGGTAGAAGCGGTTCGGGTAGGTCTCGGCCATCGTCGCGGAGAAGTAGCGGTCGAACGCCGTCCAGTAGCGCGCCGCCTTTCCGAAGAACTTCAGGTCCGAGGCCGTGTAGTAGCCGATCGCGTACTCGTCGTTCGCGCCGGAGCGCAACCAGCCGTCGCACCGGCCAGCGTTGAGCTGAACCCGCCCGCCCTCGTACGAGTGGTCGGGGTCCGGGTGATCGCACCCCTGGTAGTCGTTGAGGTGGTAGGTGCGGTGTCGTACGCCGGCGCGATCGAGGTAGGTCAACCCGGCCTGCTTGCCGTCGGCACCGGGCAACCAGCCGAGGTAGTGGTCGAACGACCGGTTCTCCATCATGACGACCACGATGTGATCGATGCCGCTGCTCGCCGGTTCGGGAAGCGGTGCCGCCGCCGACGCTGACAGGCTGCGCCCGAGGGCCGTTGCGCCCGCCACCCCGGCGGCTCCCGCGAGGAGGCGCCGGCGGTTGACCTTGGGGGACGAGCTCATCGGATGCCTCCGGAACGTCGTGGTTGCATGCGCCGAGCGCACGGAGAAGTTGGGGACAACCTCGGCCGGTTCTCCATCCTCGACGAACACTCGCCGATCCGCATCCGGAGCAGGTCGGCGAGGACGGACGGGGCGGTGACGATTACGGCTACTGTTCGGCTGCGGCCGGGCGAAGTCCCGCTCGCCGGAGGATCTCGATGATCGGGGCGGCTTTCTGCGCTTTGTACGCGGACATGGACCAAGGACTGTCAGCGGCGGCGTGCCGTTTCTCGGCCTCGTAGAAGTCCCGGCCGTCCGGGTGTGTGCGCAACCAGTCGCGGAAGATCAGGTGCCGCAGATGTTCGTCGCAATCCGGCCCGAACACATGCAGGTTCACCGTGTGGCCGGTATGACGGCGCCAGCCCGGGCATCGCGAGGCACGTCTGTGCCCCCAGTTCACTCGCGCGTGGCCTCAAGTTCCGGCAGTCACTACCTCGATCCAGGGGTCGGGGCGGGATACTCCCTCCGACCGCCGACCGGTCCAGCACGCCTACTCCCGAAAGGTCTCTTGTCGATGAAACTCAGTTTGCGCGCGCTCGCGGGGTCAGCGGCCGTCGCGATCGCGCTGGCAACGATCAGTTCGCCCCCCGCTGCGCACGCCGCCAGCACGGTCCCGTCTCAGGGATCACCGACGCAGCTCGACGTCGGCAACTGGAACGTCGAGTGGTTCGGCGCGCCGGACTTCGGCCCGACCGACGAGGCGCTGCAGCAGCAGAACGTCCGCGACGTTATGGCGGGCGCCGACATGGACGTGTGGGGCCTCTCCGAAGTTGTCAGCACCTCGGCGTTCAACTCGCTCGTCGCTGGTATGCCCGGTTACACCGGTGTTGTGGCGAACGATCCGATCGTGACGATCGGGGCGCAGTACTACTCCGACTTCAGCAACACGGAGCAGAAGGTCGCGCTCGTCTGGCGCAGCAGTATGGCCACCCTCGTGAGCGCGAAGGTCATCCTGCCCGAGCAGAACAGCAACTTCGCCGGCCGCCCGCCCGTGGAGTTCAAGCTGCGCGGCACCTTCGACGGCGTGACCCGTGACCTCGTCTTCATCGTCCTGCACGCGAAGTCCGGGTCCACCCAGGACGCCTGGAACCTGCGCAGCCCCGCGTCGCAGGCTCTTTAGTCATACCTCGACACGACCTACCCGACGCAGGACGTCTTCGTCATCGGAGACTGGAACGACGACGTCGAAACGTCCATCGTGCCCGGGAAGGCGTCGCCGTACGCGAACTTCGTTAACGACACGGCGCGCTACGGCTTCCCGACGCGCGCCCTGTCGCTGGCTGGGGTGTCGTCGACGGCGGGCTACCCGGACTTCATCGACCACCAGCTCAACACCAATGAGGTCATGGCGAAGTACGTCGCGGGGTCGGCCAAGGCCTTCCAGCCGCAGGCATATGTGCCGAACTACACCTCTACCACCAGCGATCACTACCCGGTCCTGGCTCGCTACGACTTCGTCACCGGCGGCGCGGGCGGCGGGAACTAGTCGCCCACGGCGGCGTTCACGCACTCTTGCACTGACCTCACGTGCAGCTTCACCGACGGCAGCAGCGACGCCGACGGCACGATCGCGAGTCGCAGCTGGAACTTCGGCAACGGCCAGACCTCCACCGCGACCAACCCGACCGTCAGCTACGGATCGGCAGGCACATACGCGGTGTCACTGACCGTGACCGACAACGGCGGTGCCACCAACACCACCACCCGCAACGTCACCGTCACAACGGGCGGCGGAGGCGGTCCCGCCAACGTCATCATCAACGAGGTGCTTGCGAACGAGCCGGGCAGCGACACCGCCGGCGAGGCCGTCGAGATCGTGAACACCGGCGGCACCGCGATCAGCATCGCGGGCTGGACGGTCCGCGACGGTACGGGAGTGCGGCACACCTTCGCGGCCGGGACGACGTTGCAGCCCGGCAAGGCGATCACCGTGTTCGGCGGAGCCTCCAGCATCCCCGGCGGCATCGTGGCGGTGGCGGCAAGCACCGGTGGCCTCAACCTGTCCAACAACGGTGACTCGGTGAGCCTGCGGGACTCGGCTGGAGCGACGATTCAGTCGATGAGCTACTCCTCGAGCCTGTCAAACTCGGACGGCGTGTCCGCCAATCGCAGCCCCGACCTCAACGCAACTGGAGCCTGGGTCAAGCACAACACGATCAGTTCACTCTCCCGGTCGCTCGGCCAGCGCGCCGACGGAACGGTGTACTGACGGCGTCGAGCGTTGACCACGCCGGGGATCGTTGGCGCTGCCTCGCGTCGCGGTCCCCGGCGCAGCCGGCGCGGCCTTATGACAATGCGTGAGCAGCGTTGGGCCGCTGGGCGCCTGCATGTGGCGGATGACCGGGCTCTCAGGGGTGAAAAGCCACTCTGGCGGTACAGCAGTTCAGTCTTGATGCTGGCGAAGAACCACTCGGCGACGACTCCCAGCACTGCCCGCGCCGGCCCAGCGACAGCCAAACGCCGCGCCGCCTGGTCAGACGGGCGTGCTGGGCGCTGGTACATTGCCGTGATCGGAGTGGAAGATCAGCCCCGATGGTGGCCGCCGGCGGCGGATAGCGCCGGTGAGGGCGGCGTCGACCAGGTCGGTGCGGAGATGGTCGGCGGTGGCCCAGCCGACGACACGGCGGGAGGTCATGTCGATGACGGTGGCGGAAGCCAGCCTTCCCACCTGTCGATGTAGGTGATGTCGCCGCACCAGCGTGCGTCGATCGCTGCCGCGTCGCCGAAGTCACGGCGACCAGGCCGGGACGCGCTTCGGCCGCCGGGTCCGGGACGGTGGTGGTGCGCCACCGGCGCGGGCCCTACCGACGATCCCGGCGGTGTGCATCAACCGGGCGACGCGCTCACGGCCGTGCCGTAGCCCGGCCGCGGCCAACTCGACGTGCACCCGCGCCGCCCCGTAGTTGCCCTTCGACATTGCCGGCCGTCCACGACGGCTGGTGTGCCAGTCATCCGCTTCTAGCCGAGACGCGTGGACTGGCACGAGGGCGTCATGGCGGGTTCGACTCCGGAGCACTACGAGCACAGGTGGCGCCGTTGAAGGAGGTTTCGCTGCGGTCCGTTACAGCGCCGTCCGTCACGGCGAAGCGGATCACGAGTGGGCCCCGACGTCCGAGCGCCCACACGGTGAGCGCGAAGCAGTAGAGCGCCGTTCCCGTGATCGTGACCGCTGTCCAGCCGCCCGCGGACCAGAGGGCGGTGGCTGCGGCGGAGCCGATCGCAGCGCCGATGAAGTTGCCGGTGGCTAGCGCCGTGTTGAGCCGGCTGCGGGCCACGTGGGAGAGGGCGAACAGCCGCGCACGGTTGAGGAGGGCCTGCGTCTGCAGGGCGACATCGATCATGATGATGGCGATGACGTGAAGTACGACGGAGTGGCCGGCGAACGCCGCGACGACGAAGGCGCCGAGGGCCAGTACCCAGGCCGTGCCGGTGGCCGGAAGCGACCACGCTCGCTCTGCACCATGTGATCGCGCCCCAGACCGCTAGATCTCTAGTCCGCTGAACGGACCAGCGTGCAGGGCTGGTCAGTTGTCGGCAGCCCAGAAACGGACCCGGAATCGTTCGGCATCCATGATGGGGATGGGGTGGCCCGGTTGGGCTTCGATCCGACGCAGTTCGGCGCGGCCGGTGACACTGACCTGGGCGTGGTAGCGGCCCGGCGGCCCAAGGGCCAGGATCGGGCTGGCTTGGAACTCCAACATGCCGGAGACGTGCACGGTGCCGTCGCTCAGTGCCAGGGTCACCTGCTGCTGCGCGTCCACGTCCTGGCCGTCGTCGGGTGGGGCGGCGGCCCACGACTCGAGCACGACCCGGGCCCAGTGATAGGAATCCGACGCGCTCATCAGGTACAGGATGTCATCGCCGGCGGAGCAGAGCGGCACCTCGCCGGAGTAGGGGTCATCCAAAAAATCGGCGGCCGCACCGGCCACGATAATGAAGCCGTGCTCTGGCGGTAGCAGGGCCTCGACGCTGCCCAGTGGTTCAGTCATCGCCCCTCGCAGTGGTTGCGGGGCCGGACGAACGCCCGGCCCCGCAACCATAGGTGTCTCGTCAGTAGTGGATCTGGACCGAGCCGGACGTCATGGCCGTCCGGCGACTTGATCAGGTCCAGATAAAGGTGCGCTTTGCCTGCCGTCGGGCTGGTCGGCCGCGAGTGATGCGGCGGGTCATGCCGGCGATGGCGGCCCATCTGACGATGCCTTCGGAGATTTCAGGGTGGCGTTCGTAGTCGCGGGCGAGCCGGCGGCAGGCGGTGAGCCATGCGAGGGTCCGCTCCACGACCCACCTGCGCGGGTGCACGGCGAAGCCCCGCTGGTCAGCGGGCTTCCGCACGATCTCCAGCGTGATCTTCAAGGTGTCGCGGGTCCAGTCGACGAGACGACCCGCGAAGCCCTGGTCGGCGAAGACGTGCCGGATCGGGGTTGCCAGATAAGCGCTGAGCAGGGCGGTCTTCGCGCCGTCGCGGTCCTGCCACGACGCGGCCATCACCGCCACCGTGATCAACACCCGGCGGTATCGGTGATGATGAACCGTTTCCTGCCGTTGACCTTCTTACCCGCGTCGTAGCCATGCGTCTGCTGCCCGACGGTGTCGGCGCCCTTCACCGACTGCGAGTCGATGATCCCCGCCGACGGCTCCGGATTCCGCCCGGCCTGCACCCGCGCCTTGACCCGCAGCGCGGCCAGCAGGTTCTCGGTCACACCGGCGTCTTCCCAGCGCACGAAGTACCAGTACACCGTCTGCCACGGCGGCAGATCTGCCGGCAGGTACCGCCACGGACGCCCCGAGCGGACCACGTACAAGATCGCGTTGACGATCTCCCGACGAGGGTGCTTCTCCCGCCGCCCGTCCGTGCTGGGCTCCGGCAACAACCCTTCGATCAACGCCCACTGGGCATCGGTCAGGTCCGACGGGTAACCACGACGAGGCGACGACACCCAGACACCCTGCCCGCCCCGGCGACCACCGTCACGCCGCCACACCGTCCACACTCAACCTTGTCAAACACGCACTTAGCTGGCTGACCCGCGCAGGCGTTCTTGCAGGCGGCGCGCTGCTTGCGTTGACCTATGGCGCTGCGTGGCTCAAGTTGGCGTTCACCGCACGCGGTTCAACGCCTCGTTCCTAGCTCACCGCACGCGAGAGCGCCCGCATCCCTTGGCCATGTCACTGATCGGCGGCAACCGCAACGACGTCATCGAAATGCTCCCGCTGATCGACAAGACCTGCCCGTACGCACGGTCACGCACCGGTTGGATCAGTCATAGAGCCGTCCGCCGGTCCTCGCTGGCTCCCCGAACGCCGAAAATACATTGACGTCGGTTGAGGATACCTCGCACAACGAGCACTGCTGACCGACGCCGAGCGACAACCGGCAACGGCTGCCCGCACGTCAAGTGGGCCCGGGTCGGTGGAGTCGACGGCGACGAAGACGAACTCGGGGAAAATGTCGTGCGCGACGCCGTAGTACACGGAAGCCATCGGGTCCCAGCGCATGAACTCCGGCCACGCCCCGTCGAAGTCGTCGTTCAGCTGCGGCGCGAGGTCGGCACAGTCCACCAAGCTCACGATGTCGATAGCCATGGCCGGAAAGGCAGAGCGTCAGGCCGGCAACCGCACGTCGTTTTCGGCTCGACCGCGTCTGGAGTTGGAGGCGGCCGGCGTGGGCCCCCGCTCGACGCGGAGCGGGGGTCCACCTCAGCCGAGCGGGTCAGCTGGGTGCGCCGACCGCCGAGGGCTGGATCAGCACGTCGTCCTTGTTGACGAACATGATCCGGTGGCCGAACTGGATCTGGACGTACGTCGTCTTGCCGCGGATCACCGTCCAGTCAGCCGGGAAAGTTCCGGCGAAGGTGTAGGCCTTGTAGAACTCGCTCTGCGACACGCCGCCGACCGCGTACCGCTGCCCTGCGGAAAGCGTGTACTGCAGCGGGGTGATCGTCTGATACGGCGCGCCGGCCGGGTAGGCGGCCTCCTCCGGGTAGGCCCGGCCGTAGACCGGGATGGTCGCCCTGCCCGGTTTGGGGGTCACCACGAAGCCGGTCGCCCACTTCGCCGCCGGGGCGGAGGCCGGGTTATGGAACCACGCCTTCTGGCCGAGGTACCAGATGGCCGTCCAGTCGCCCTGCCGGTCCGCGATGGCGTACGTCTGCCCGGCGGACGCCCGGGCAGCGTGGTCTGATGTCTCCATGGTGGACGGTGAGCCGTCCGGGTGCAGGCCGATGTCGGTGACCAGCGGCGCGTCCTGGCTCGGTGCGCTGTGCAGGATCACCGAGGACGAGCCGCGCAGCGGGCAGGGCTCGCTGGTCGGGTTGTCATTCTCGTCCAAGGTGCAGCCCCAGAAGGCGGGGCGGTTGCTGGCGAAGTCCGGGTCCATGGTGACCAGCCCGGTCCGTGGTGTGCCGGTGCCTCGGAACGGCGCCTTGAGTAGGTCGAAGTAGTGCGACCAGTCCCAGTACGGGCCCGGGTCCCAGTGCATGCCGCGGACGGTCGACGGCACGGTACCGGGCACGTTGTCGTGGCCGATGATGTGCTGCCGGTCCAGCGGGATGTCGAACCGCTTCGCGAGGTACCTCACCAGCTTCGCCGAGTTGCGATACAGGGCCTCGGTGAACCAGGTGCCCTGCCGGGCGAAGCCCTCGTGCTCGATGCCGATGGACTTGCTGTTGATGTACCAGTTTCCGGCCTGCCAGGCGACGTCCTTGGTCCGGACGTGCTGGGCGGTGTGGCCGTCGCTGGAGCGCATCGTGTAGTGCCAGCTCACATACGCCGGGTCCTGCACCAGTTCCAGCGTCCGGGCGTAGGTCTCCTCGGTGTCGTGGATGACGATGTACTCGATCTTCTGCCGGGCTGGCCGGTCGGAGAGATCGTGGTTGCCGTAGTTCTCCGGGTCCGTCCCGTCACCCAGCAACTGGTACGGCGCCGGGATCCACTCGCAGGCCAGCTCAGCCGGGCACTCCACGCCGCCGGCCCGGGCCACCTTGCGCAGGCCGAGCTTGTCGAGCCAGGACGTCTGCGGCGCCACGGCGCGGGCGGCGAGCATCACCGGCTGGCCGTCGTCGGTGGTGCGGGCCGCGCCGGTCCGGATCGTGGCGTACACCTCGTCGGCGAAGCTTGCCGCCGAGTCGGTGCTGTCGGAGCCGGAATAGCGGGCCACCGCGCCGTACCAGGCGCCCGGATCGGTACGGGCTCCCACGGGGGCGCCGATCGCCTTCTGGTACGTGGCCAGCAGTGCGGCGCCGCCGCGGATGTTGGCCCTCGGGTCGGACCGGAGCGCCTCCTTCCCGCTGCCAGTGACCCTCGCGGCGGAGTCCAGGGTCTGCAGCCCCTTCTCGGCGGGTGGACCGGCTGCGGGTCGCGCGAGGTGGACTGGGGCTCGGGAGTCGTCGCCGCGCGGGTCCTCCGCCGGACCGTAGTGGCCGGGTTCGCCCAGGCTTTCGACGTACGCAGCGTCGGTGAGGTGCATCGGGCCGTACCCGGCGCTGGCGCTCGGGGTGCCGGCGTTGGTGTCCCAGCGGGATTCCAGGTAGGAGACGGCGAGCAGGACGGACTCGGGGACGCCGTACTCGGCGGCGGCCGCCGCGTACTGCTGCTGTCGGTTGGCGGGCGCGGGGCTCGCGGCGGGCGCGGGGCTGACCGGCGCGAGGGTCGCGGCGCCGACCAGCGCGGTGCTCAGCAGGACCCGCCTGCCGATGGGCACTCGTGATCGGGGCATGGGACCTCCGTTCAGGGGGTTGCTCAGTGGCCACCCTCGCCCCGAGCGGCTGCGGTGTCAATAGATGCCGATGAACTGCCTCCGGGTGCAGGAAGTCTTCAGATGGCTAATCCACGTGGGGCGGTGCCGGCCGTGGGTGAGCTCCGCCTGCCTATCCTGACGGTCCGCCTGACGGTCGGCGTCTGAGCGGGCGTCTACATTCGCAGCTGGGTGGCGCGGGCGTACGTGTCGGCCTGGTCCTCGTCCTCGGTGAGGTCGACGTCCTCGACGATCCGCCCGTCGCCGAGCCGGATCAGCCGGTCGCAGCGCGCGGCGATGGCCCGTTCGTGGGTGGCGAGCAGGATCGTCATGCCGTGCCGGTCGCGCAGGTCGAGCAGCAGGTCGAGGACCTGCGCGCCGGTGGTGGAGTCGAGGTTGCCGGTCGGCTCGTCGGCCAGCAGCAGCCGGGGTGCGCCCATCAGCGCGCGGGCGATCGCCACCCGCAGCTTCTGGCCGCCGGAGAGCTGGGCGGGCAGCGCCCGTTCCCGGCC